>PEXO01000029.1:0-3138 GCA_002779045.1 Elusimicrobia bacterium CG08_land_8_20_14_0_20_59_10
CAAAAGGCATATCGCCCCCACCGAAAACACCAGGGCCGGCACGAGCACGAACAACAAAAGTCTGAACAGGCCCCGGTAGGAATCGCAGGCCTTTATCTCGGAGAAGGGGTTATCTTCCATAACCAAAGTCCCGGGCGGATACGGGCGCGGGAGGCGGCGCGGTTTTAAAAATTTGCCGGAACGGCCCTCCGGGCTCCACTATGCGGAAAAGCTCTCAATAATGTTCGGCCAGCTTTAGCAGCAGGTCTTCGTGGAGTTTGTCTATGCCGGCGGGGGCGGCCGAATAATTGTTCATTATAAAAGTGAAGGCCAGCGTCCGGCCTTTTTGGGTCCGAAGGTAGCCTGTATAGGCGCGCACACCGGCCAGCGAGCCGGATTTTATGCGCAGTCCCGCGGCCAGGAGACCGTCCCTGCCCAGACGCCGGATATGCCCGGTAGCCTCGGGGTCGGCTGGGAATACCAGCGTATCCCTGAACGCCTCGAAATATTTCTTTTTGGATACGGAGCAGAGCAGGTCCGTAAAATTGACGGCCTTCGTCATATTCACCCGGGAAAGGCCGGAGGCGTCCGCCAGCCTCAGCTCGGAAGTATCCGCGCCCTGCGCGGCCAGGAAATCTTTTAAGACCTGTATGCCGGCGGCGGCTGTGCCTTTAAGTCCCCTGGAAACCGCCAGCTGCCGCAGCAGGAGCTCGGCATAAAGATTGAAGCTGCGCTTATTGGTCACGCGCACTATGTCCGCCAGCGGCGAACCTTCCGTTTCCGTCACAAGTTCCGGCTTGCCTGCCGGCTCACTACTTGTCCTGTACGGTTCCCTGTCGGCAATTATGCCGGCCCGCGCGAGGAAAGCGGAGAAGCTCCGCGCGGCGAACAGGGCCGGGTCGGGCAGGGCGCCCTTTACCGCGAATTCCGCCGGCCCCCGCGGCACGGTACCCCGCAGCACGGCTTCATGCAGTCCCGGGAAGGCGTAGACATACGTATTATCGCCGGAGCCTCCAGGACCGGTAAGCACATGGTTTTTAAACGTCAGCTCCGGCAGTAAAGGCTCGGTGCGCAGCGCCTCCGCCTTGTCGCCGGGGTTCTCTCCCGGCTTGAAATAAAGCTTGTAAAGGTTGTCGTTTATCGTGAGCGCCGACGCCGGGGCGGCGTAATAGTTGCCGATATCCTCCCAGGCCCAGGAGCCGGGCTGCACGCTTTCGAACAAGGATTCGTCGCCAACCACCGCGCCGTTTATCGCGTTTATCCCTTTGGCCTTTATGGCATCAGCCCAGAGCTTGAAAGTATCGTCGGCGGAGCGCGCGTCCTTTATGAACTGAGAGCCCAGAGAGGGGTCGCCGGCGCCTTTTAGATAGATATTGCCGTTGAGGGAGCCGTTGGAGATAGCGCCGTCGTAATAGACGCCGGTCCTGATCCTATAGTCCGCTCCCAGCAGGTCGAAAGCCGCGGCCGTTACGAAAATTTTAAGAATGCTCGCCGGGAGAAGGTTCTTCTGCGCGTCGCGCTCCAATATTACCCGGCCGGTGGCCGCGTCTTTAACGCTTATACCCCAGGAGGCATTTTGTATGCCGGGCCTTGCGGCCATCTCCTTTACCGCTGAATTTATATTTAAGGCGCCGGCCGGAGCGGCGCAGGCCAGCGCACACAAAAGCAAGATCGCTGTTTTCATGGAAAAGTCCGGCTATCCGGCGGGGTCCTCCGCGCTAATCTCCGACAAATTCGCCTTTCCCCAGCATAATGTCAAGAGCCTTTCATAATGTATATAGTATGCCTGACCCGGCCTTACGTGTCAACCCCCCGTTCCCCGCTATTACAAAAAAATGGTAAATTAAGCCTTATGACACTTCTCCTCGCTATGCTCCTCGCTTTCGTGCCGTCCTGCCTGTCCGCGCAGGAGGAACCGGACAAGAAGACCACCGTGGAGGTGGAACTGGACCCTTATTATTCCGCGGTGGGCGTTTACAACAGCCTCACCGGCAAGCCCATCCCCCACCTGCAGGTGAAGAACGAGCTGCAGATATACAGCGAGCTGATCTCTAAATTCTATCAGCCGCGCACGCTTATACTGGAGGCCAGCCTGAACCCGCTGCCCTATGCCGGCACGCTCATAAGGGAGCATCAGCCCGGTTTTTACCAGGACATGCAGTGGACCAGCAATTTCAACGCCGTGCAGGCCGTCACCGCGGGCTTCGAGGAACCGTGGGCGCTTTCACTTTTTTTAGGCAACGTGGTCTCCTTCGACACCATCAACAAGCCTTTCCAGGGCAAGCGCAACGGCTACTCCGGGCTGCTCTTCAACTACGGAAATTACCATATACAGAACAATACGCTGATACACGACAACTGGCTGGAGATGGAAGGGAAGCTGAAGGGCGAGCAGATACTTACTGACCGCTCACTGAAATGGAGCTTCCGCGGCGGGGCCAAGTTCCATGACAACCGCCATATAGCGGACTCTTTCTATATCGGCTTCAGGCGCAGCCGCACGGATTTCAAGAACAGCGGCAAGGACAACTTCTGGCTGCACAACAGCGGGTTCGAATATGTCTCGGACTTCTCGCAAAGGAAGTTCGAGCCGATAAGGCATTTTTTTGTGGTGGACAAGAAATTCCCGGCGAAGAACTCGCGGATGGCTTTTACGCTGGGGCTGGGCTTCGTGTGGACCGCCAACAGGAAGTATTCGGGCACGCTCGCCAACGGCGCGGGCGACCTGGACCGGACCAATAACTTCCAGTTCATCCTGCGTCCCAATCTGGAGTTTTAGTTCCCCCTCCCCGACCGGGGACCGACATGGGGACCGGAACGCAAAACGCGCTCGGCCACACCGTGGCCTCGCTCTACCTCAGGCCTCGGCGCTATGCAAGCCTCGGCCTTCGGAAGGTTTTGCTTATCCGGTCCCCATGTCGGTCCCCGTAACAGTTCCCGGGAAACATGTGATTAATCCCCCTGGCGGGGGTCGCTTACGCGGCCCATGAAAAGTATCAGCCCGGTGCGGACGTCCTCTATAAGGAAGGTAAAAGGCCGGTCGGCCCTGAAGAGTTTGGGTTTGGCGCGGCGCGACGCCCCGACCCGCACGGCGGCGCCGGTAGCGGCGGCGGCCTCGGTCCCCTCTTCGCTCACTTCCACAAAGGCCTTCTGCGCGGC
>PEXO01000029.1:3253-4017 GCA_002779045.1 Elusimicrobia bacterium CG08_land_8_20_14_0_20_59_10
AAGCGGAACCTGGGAAGGGAAACTATCACCTTCTGCCTGCCCGGCCCCATGCCCGCACGGACCTCATCCAGAAGCTCCTGTGAAACGGCGTTGCCGGTATCGGCGGTGCCGCTCTCCGGGCGGGGCAGCAGCAGCAGCAGGCGCAGCGTCCCGCCGTAGCTGAGCCCGGCCGCCTGCAGAGCGTCGTTCTCATAATAGCCGGCCCTTAGCGCGTTCACCGAATTCATCATCGGGACCTTAACCATCTCGCCGCCGTCCAGCGCGAACTCCTGGTCGGAGGTGGCCTCCTTGTTAAAAGGAGTTTCCCATTTTCCCTTGAAGTACACGGCATTGGCCAGCACCAGCCGGGTCAGGGGGGTCATGGAAGCGCTTTCGAAGAGGCCGGAGATCCTGCCGCCGGTCTTTTTGCGCACCCAGGAATTTATTTCCCCCGCGGACTTGGAAGAGGCCGTGCGGAAATTGGTCCGCTCCGCGGAGGCCGCATGGTATTTTTTCAGCACACCGGTGTATTCCGGCAGGAACTCAAAGCCGAACTGGTACCAGACGGCATTGGCCTGGCCGAACTGCGCCCCCTTCGCCGCCTTGCGCAGTTCCCTGCGCAGCAGCCAGAGGTCGCCGTGCAGAGTTACGGTGTCCGCCGAAAAGTCGAAAGCGCCGCTTACTTCCCCTCCGTCATCTCCGGGCGCCGCGGCCGTAGCGGCCGCGAAGCCGAAAACGCCGTTCATCTCCTCCGCGGTCTTGTTGCGGGCGCCCTCGTAGACCAT
>PEXO01000029.1:4049-4620 GCA_002779045.1 Elusimicrobia bacterium CG08_land_8_20_14_0_20_59_10
ACAAGACGTTCCCCTGCGTTTCCTGCGCCCTGGCATTGAACTTGAAAGCGATGGTATTGGCCCGCGCCGCTGCTTCCTGCGCCCTGGCAAGCTGCCTGGGCGCGGACTTCGCGCAAACACCGCAGGGAACAAGAAGGACGGCGGCGATAAAAACGGTCTTTTTCATACGGTCTCCCCCGGCTTACTTCCTGCTGTACCTGCCGCTTTTCATCATGTCGAAATAAGCCGCTTCCTCTTTTGCGAGGAACCTGGGGTTAAGCTTCAGCGCCTTCATGCAGTCCAGTATATAGAACAGGGCGGTCAGCACCTCGTTGACCGCTTCCGGTTCGGTAATGCCGTCCAGCCCTTCGGGGCCGCAATAAAGCGCCTGGTCGGGTGACAGCACATTGTTAAGCATGAAGCCGCGGCCGTAGCGGGCAAGGCAGGCCGAATTATGCGCGGAGAGCACGCCGCAGACCGGCACCGCGGGATAAGGGGGCAGGGAAAGCCCCCGACGGATGGTATCGTTCACTTTTTCGTTCAGCTCCAGCGCGCCCTCCACCCCGACATGGGCCACGGCCAGCCCATGGTT
>PEXO01000139.1 GCA_002779045.1 Elusimicrobia bacterium CG08_land_8_20_14_0_20_59_10
CAACGGCGTGTTTCACGCGTCATCGCTTACGGCGGGCTTTGCGCTTTTTATGGTGGCGATAGCCGAAACTTCCAGACTGCCGGTGGACAACCGGGAAACGCACCTTGAGCTTACCATGGTGCACGAGGCGATGGCGCTGGAATACTCCGGCCGGTCGCTCGCTATTCTCGAATACGCCTCCCACATCAGGCAGATGCTTTGGTTCTCGCTTATAGCCGGAGTGATTTTCCCCCTGCCTCTGCCTGCCGGTTGCGGCGCGGCGCTCGCGGCTGCCGCGGCTCTGGTGTTTGTCCTGAAACTTGCGGCGCTGGCGCTTATTATGGCTTTCACGGAAATTTCGCTGGCTAAAATGAGACTGTTCCGGGTGCCCGATCTGCTGATGTTCGCGTTCGTGGCGGCGCTTGCTTCCGCTATTCTTGCGGCGGGGGGTTATTAATATGTGGGCCCATATACTGACAGTCGGGCTGTTGTTTACGGTGTTTTTAATGGCCGGTTCCAAACGGATAGGAGCGCTTATACGCGTTTTCAGATTCCAGTCGCTGCTGCTGGCGTTTTTAACAGCTTTGTTCGCCTGGCGCTCGGGTGAGCGGGAGCTCTGGGCAATAACCGTCATGATACTGGTTATTAAGGTGTGGCTGATCCCCGTCCATCTTGAAAAAATAACCGCCGAAATGAGATCGGGCGAGAATATGGGCCTTGTGCTGAACCCGCCTATGTCGGTCATCATCGTAACCGTGTTCGGCTGGCTTATTTTCGGTTTTTCCGACTCGGTCATAGGCGGCATGTCCGGTGACGCCAGGCTTAATTTTTCCATTTCCTTCCTGGCGATCTTCACGGGATTTTTCCTGATGGTTTTCAGGCTGAAAGCCCTGGCGCAGATAATAGGGCTTCTGGTGATGGAGAACGGGGTTTTTATGCTGGTCTCTTCCATTTCCGGCGGTATGCCCTTTATAGTTGAAATAGCGGTGTTCTTCGACCTGTTCGTGCTTGTGGTGGTAGCCGGGATCTTTGTTTACCGGATTAAAGGCCTGTTCACTCATATTGACGTGAGCAGGCTGACACGGCTTAAAGGTTAAGGTTTAAAGATGCCGATATATCTTATATTGCTTATAAACGCCTGTTGCGCGGTTTTTCCCTGGCTTACGCGCCGCCATCAGGCGATGGGGACGGTTAATATCGCCGGACACCTGGCGGCTTTCATCCTTGCGCTCGTCCAAATAGCGGTTTTCGGCGCGCCCGGCCGGCTTGACGATTTTTTTTGCGCCGACGCCCTGAGCCTTTTTTTCATCTTCACGATAGCCACGGTAAATCTGGCCGCCGCCCTTTACTCAAAGGGCTATGTAGCGGGCGAAGCCGGCGAAGGCCTTATGAGCGACGGGAAGGCAAGACTTTATTATTCCCTTTTCAATGTTTTCACCCTGAGCATGTTCCTGGTCACACTGGTAGAGAACCTCGGCCTTATGTGGGTGTGCGTGGAAATGACGACGCTCGCCTCGGCGTTCCTGGTGGGCTTTCATACCACTAAAAAAGCCATAGAAGCGGCCTGGAAATATGTGATAATCTGCTCGGTGGGCATAGTGCTCGCGCTTATCGGCGTAATTCTTTTTTATTACGCCCTGAACGCCGGCGCGGGAGGCAAAACCCTTAATTGGGACGAGATGCTGCTGCGCGCCGCAAACCTCGACCAGCGCCTGATAAAGATTGCTTTTATTTTTATCCTCGTGGGCTACGGCACCAAGGCGGGGCTGGCCCCCATGCACACCTGGCTGCCCGACGCGCACAGTCAGGCGCTTACGCCCATAAGCGCGCTTCTGTCCTGCGTCCTGCTGAAAACTTCGGCTTACGCCATTTTAAGGTTTATGGTCATAACCAACCGGGCCGTGGGCTTTCCCTACGCCGCCAACCTCGCCCTTTTACTCGGCATGCTCTCCCTGGGCCTTTCGGCGGCTTTTATCCTGGTGCAGAAAGATATCAAGCGGCTGCTTGCCTACCACAGCGTTGAGCACATAGGGATAATCTTTGTCGGCATAGGCATAGGCGGCCCGGTGGGCGCGTTCGGCGCGCTCTACCATGTTTTTAACCACGCGGTCACCAAGGCGCTGATGTTCTTTGCCGCGGGCAGCGTGGCGAAAAAATACGGCACGCACGATATGCGCAATATCAGGGGCGTTCTTACGGCTATGCCTTTTACCGGCGTATTTCTGCTGTTCGGGGTTTTCGCGCTCGGCGGCCTTCCGCCTTTTTCGATCTTCATGAGCGAGTTGACCATACTCTCGGGGGCGTTCGCGCAGGGCAGATACCTGGTCTCAGGTCTTTTTATGTTTTTCCTCGCGGTAATATTCGGCGCGTTGGTGCACCATTTCAGCGGGGTTCTTTTTGAGAAGCAGCCGAAAGAAATGGCCCCTGAAAGAGAACCTTTGGCCACAAAAGCGGCGTTTATATTATTGGGCGGTTTTATGCTCGCCCTGGGGCTCGGCATCCCGGCTTTTCTGGCGGAACTGCTGCGCGCGGCTGTGAGCGTTTTAACTGGAGTATGACATGAAAATAGACGATATTCTAAAGCAACTTTCCGCGCACGAAGGGATAATTCCGGTTTCAATGAACTGGAACGCGGCCGAAGAAGCTCATCTTAAGGTCAGGCCGGCGGATTTTAAGAAGGCCTGCCTTTTCGCGCATCATGAAACCGGCTCGCCCGTTTGCGCGCTGTTCGCGGAGGACGCGCGCGCCGCGCAGAACTGTTTTTTTATCCGCTGCGTCTTCGCCTCCCGCGCGGAAAGCAAGTGGCTTCTTGTGTCCGCCAGACTTAGCGGCGTCGCCCCGGAATTCGAGTCGCTCGCGAACGATATCTTTTCCGCCTCTCTCTTCGAGCGGGAGATAGCCGAGCTGTTCGGCATAAAGCGCCTGGGGGCCTTTGACTCAAGGCGGCTGCGCCTGCATCCGGAAGTGTGGCCGGAAGGGTTTTATCCCCTGAGAAAAGATTTTAAGCCGCCGGAAAAATGCGGGGACACCGGCGAGAATTACGCCTTCCGGCGCGTGGAGGGCGACGGCGTGTTCGAAGTCCCGGTCGGACCGGTACACGCGGGGATTATAGGACCGGGGCATTTCAGGTTCAGCGTGGCCGGCGAACCGGTGTTAAATCTCGAGCTGCGGCTCGGCTTCACGCACAGAGGCGTCGAAAAACTTTTTGAAGGCAAAACCGCCGTCGCCGCCCTCGCTTTTTCGGAGCTGGCGGACGGAGAAGCCGCTTTCGCGCACAGTCTCGCTTTTTCCAGCGCCGTAGAAAAGATATGCGGCCTGATAATTCCGGAAGAACAGCGGTTTATGAGGGCCATCCTGCTTGAGCTGGAGCGGCTTTATAATCACGCCGCGGATGTGGGCGGGCTGGCCACGGACGTGGGGTTCAGTTTCCCCGCGGCTTACTCCTCTGTTATCAAGGAAAACCTCCTTGCGCTTAACGAAACGCTCACCGGGTCCAGGTACCTGAAAAATTTCAACCGCATAGGCGGAATTTCAAAGTTCCCCCCGTCCGCCGGCGAAGCCATCGCCGCCGGGGTAAAGGCGGCCGAAAGGGATTTTCTGGCTTTAAAAGAAATGCTGTACGGCAGCGTGTCTTTTATGGACCGGCTGGAGGAAACCGGCATATTGCCGCGTAAAACGGCCGTGGAACTGGGTGTTTCCGGCCCCGCCGCGCGGGCTTCCGGAATAGCGGCGGATTTACGGGCGGATTTTTCGCCCCTCTATAAAAACGCGGGCTTCAGACCCGCGAAGCAGGAAAGAGGCGATGTTCTTGCCCGGTTGAACGTGCGAGTGGCTGAATTCGGGGAATCCGTCCGGCTGATAAAAAAATTCTCCGGCATGCTTACGGGGGCCGATATAAAGAGCGCGGCGGCGGAGCCACGGAGCGGGTGCGCGCTTGGTTATGCCGAAGGCTGGCGCGGTCCGGTCCTCTACTGGGTGAGGATCGGAGAGAACGGGCTGGTGGAACGCTGCAAGATAACGGATCCTTCTTTCCTCAACTGGGAAGGCCTCGCCCAGGCGGTGCCGGGTAATATCATACCCGATTTTCCGCTCTGCAATAAAAGTTTTAACCTTTCTTATCCCGGTAACGACCTATGATATGCATTCTATGTAACAGCCTTAAAAAAGGCATTCTTTCAAGAAAAATTGAAAAGGTTTCCGCGCCGTCCCGGTACGAACGGACCGGCGAAGAGCTGCGCGCGCTTATTATAAAAAAATTCGGCCGCTCGCTTCATATAAGGGAAGTGGACACGGGCTCCTGCGGCGCCTGCGAATCAGAGATAATTTCCGCCGCGAACCCTATATACGATATCCAGCGTTTCGGCGTTGATTTTGCGGCCTCTCCGCGGCATGCGGACGCTCTGCTCGTGACCGGGCCGGTGTCCGGAAATATGGCGCTGGCGCTTAAGCGTACCTACGAGGCCATGCCTGCGCCGAAATTCGTGATAACCTGCGGCGACTGCGCCCTGGACGGCGGCGCCTTTAAAGATTCCTATTACTGCATAGGCGATGTGGGCAAAATAGTGCCGGTCGCCGCTCATATCCCGGGCTGCCCCCCTCACCC
>PEXO01000251.1 GCA_002779045.1 Elusimicrobia bacterium CG08_land_8_20_14_0_20_59_10
GCTGATAAAGCTGGACCGCAAAGTGACCGGCCACACGCCGCTGCCCATCAACAGGTCCGGCGCCATCAGCAATGGCACCAAGCTGTTCGTGATAGGCCATCCCTCCGGGCTGCCGCTTAAAGTGGCCGCCGACGCTACTGTGCGCAGCACCAGTCACAGAGGCTACTTCGTGGCCAACCTTGATACCTTCGGCGGCAATTCCGGCTCGGCCGTGTTCAACCTGGACACCAGGAAGATAGAGGGGATACTGGTGCGCGGGGCCGACGACTATAAACCTACCCCGGCCGGTTGCAATACCGTGGCCACCTTCGAGCAGACCAAGGGACGCGGCGAGGATGTGACGAAGATCGCCAGGCTGTCGTCCTACATCCCCATGCTGGCCAGCGAGAAGGCGGCGGAGCTTGAGAACCTGTACCAGGATGTGGACCCCGGCGCGCTCAAGATAGAGGCTGTTCCCACCGGGGACGCGATCGAGGTCAAATTCAACTAGACCGCAACAGCTCGGGCCAAGATGAAAAACCGTCCGCCTCAGGCGGACGGCTTTTTTCGGCCTGGCTCCCGTTGAAGTTTTCAGGCCAGGCGTCTTATCGCGCTGGAAATATCTTTCTGGTTCGCGCGGTTCACCAGAGGCCGGCGGCCTGCATCTTCTTTATCAGGGCCTCGCCCCCGTCGCCTATGGCTTCGCTGTACCACAGGTACATCCCCGCCAGGCGGTGAAATTCGTATTCGGCCCGCTTCCTGTCCGGATGATTGCGGTACTTTATCATGGTGGCCATCTCGAAGGTGGGTTTGAATTCCCTGGAATCCAGCTTGTCCCACCAGTAGTTCCATTCCCGCCACCAGATGATATGGCGCAGCGAGGCCTTGGCGTATTCGGAGACCCCGGCGGGATAATCGTATTTGCGCGCGTCCCAGCCCAGCGGTTTTACGGACTTGGCGCCCAGGCCGTATAATACCCCCGGCAGGTCGAAGGTGGCGCCGGTGCCCACCATATTGGCCGCCAGGGCCTTTATGGTCTTGGTATGGTCCTTCTTTACCAGGTCGTATTCCCGCGCGAAGATCTCGGTATAATAAGGCGGGAGCGGCACGGGCGGGGTGACCAGCGGCACCATCTCGGCGGGCAGGCCGCTCTTGGTCAGCAGCGGCT
>PEXO01000131.1 GCA_002779045.1 Elusimicrobia bacterium CG08_land_8_20_14_0_20_59_10
AGAAGTGACCTTCTGCTGCTTCTCCGCCCGCGACCTGGCCATCTACTCGGTTCTCCTCAAATAAATATCTCCGCTGGAACCTGTGTTGCCAATACGGCCCGGGCATAGTTGCTTACATAGGCCGGCGCACGGCAGGCTTTTCCCCGCAAAGGTGTTGTGCCGATTCTGAACCGGAACCCGGACAGGCGGTGGAGATGATATAATAGCACGATGAAAGTGATTCCCACATTGTGGGCCGTCCTGCTGCTTTTCTTCTCCCGCGGCCTTAACGCCGCCCCGTCCGCGTCCATCCACTACTTTGACCACAGCTACAGCATAAACCTGGATCTTTCCAGCGCCGTGGAGGAAATTGCGGCCGCCACCGCCGCCATTAAAGTGGAAAAGGTCTCCAGCGCCGTAACCTATACCAACGGCGCGAAGTTCGTCATAGGCGCTCCCGGCAGCCTGACCCCGGCCGAATTGAACCGGACCACGGACTATGCACGCGAAAGCGACGCGGAAATATTCGAAGGCGGCAGTTCGCTGCTGCTGCCGCCCCCGGAGCTTCTTGAAACCTTCGCGGCGGCCTTCGCGGAAGGCCGCGTGGCGGACTTCACCCTGGAACGCCTGACGGCGGAGATACTTACCGGTACCACCCCGTCAGGTCTGAAGTTCCGGGTGCTTTATGTCCCCTCGCGCAGGGAAAAACGCCTCTGGGAACCCACCATTAAACTGGAGCACCACTTGCTGCTCGAAGGCCGGGGCGCGGTCTCCACCGCCCTCGCCTTACCCATGGGGCTCAACGGCCTGACGCGGACCGCCGTTGAAGAAGCCTCCCACAAGGGAACTGACCTGCTGCTGAGCCTGGGCGCCGGGGGCCAGAATTCGGAAGCAATGCCCTATGACAGACCGGAAAGGATCCTGGATTACCTTTCCACCGCCGGCACCGACATTGCGGCCCTGGACCAGTACGACCTGAAAAAATTCTGGCGCTGGTCGAAAGATGGAGATTTGAAGATCTCTTCTTCCGCCCCCGAATTCATCTGTTCGAACATATCCGTCTCCGACCCGGAACTGGCGCGGGTTATAAAGCCCTACGCGCTGCGCAAACTGGCGGGAACGACCGTGGCGTTTATCGCCCTTATTCCCTCCAATTCCGGTATATTGGCCGGGCTTTCCGGTTCGCCTTTTACTATCTGGCACCCGGGGGACGAGACCTCCCTCTCCTCCCTTATCTCCGGCCTGCGCTCGGAGCACAAAGCGAAAGTAATAGTCGCCATCTCGTTTTTACGGCGGGAGGAATCAGGCTACCTGATGAGCGCCAGCGGCATAGACGTGCTGATAGGCGCCAAAAGCTGGGACAACGCTTCAGGCCGCAAGACCAGGGTCGAACTGCTGAAATGGCAGAAAGAAAAGCACGCCAGGCCCGCTATTACGGTCTTCCCGGATTCCAGCGGTTCGGGAAAAGTGAACCTGGAATTCGGGCGGCACGGCGAACTGACCGCCATCGAAGCCCTGCCGCAGGAAGAGGACGGCGATGAGCCTTTGTATTTTCAGGAAAATACCGACCGTAAGGAACAGCTGGTCAAACATGTCCTGGGCTCGGGTGACGCGATCCTGCCAGATCCGAAACGTATCCCCTTGCGCGGCAACAAGCCCAACCGCGTATACGCGATCCCCGATTTCTATAACCTGGCCGCGGGACTGCTGCGCAAAAGCCTGAAAGCCGAGGTCTCCGTGCTGAAAATACATCCGAGCGGGAGCAACATGATGGGGGATATCCCTTCCTCCATGGTGAAAACCTGGCTCGGCCCGGACGAACCCGTGGAACTGGCCTGGGTCCCAGGCTCATACCTGAAAAAACTGCTAAAAAAAATACCGCGGCCCGCGACCGCGCTGGATTACTATTCTCCCCGGTTTTACCAGGGAAAAGAGTTTTACGCATTGTCAGGCATCGACGCGGCAGGACGCATGGCGAACCTGCCGCTCGGGGACACAGAGCTTTATCTCACCGCCATGCCCTTGAGCCTGCTGGCCGAAAACAACAATTTCCAGCGCAGGAAAGGCCCCGGCCTTTCCCTTTGCGGGATCGTCCTGGGCGGCCTGAAGGCCATAAAGGACGGCGCTCCCACGCGCGGGGCTTGGGAGAAGCAGATAGCGGAGGAAGCGCTTAACCAGCCGGAAAGCCGCCGCGTATGGCGCATCAACCTGCGCAGCCTGTCCATGCAGATGGTGAACACCTCGGTAAACGGCGCGGCAGGCTATGCCGGGGTGAATGAATCCCGCCTGAGCGCGGTGGACCAGACCCAGATACAGGGTTCCGGCCGGTTGTTCTCGGAATTCCACTCCGGGAAATTCCGGTTCGACACGGGAATTTCGGCAGATTACGGCAAACTGGTGCTGCGTCCCACTGGCCAGCCGCGGGTCACTTCGGAAAGCGTGGACCAGCTCATTCTGGAGAACGAACTGCGCTACCGCCTGAAAAGCTACAGCGGGGCGCTGGGGCCGCTGGTGATCGGTCCTTTCGCCACGGCGGCCTACGAGACCGAATTTTCACGGGTACAGGGCCTGCCCCTCAGGAAAGTGGTGCGCGGCCAGGCCGGGCTGAAAATGTTCGAAGGCAGTTACCTGCAGGAATTCTACGCGGGTCTTACCACGGAGCAGGTCTATACCTATTCCCCGGCCCGGACCCAGTACGCGGCCGAAACCGGTTTCCGACTCGCCTGGCCGGTGCCCGGCACAGCCCTGCTGCTTAAAGCGGACGGGACTTACAGGAATTTCGCGCGCAGCCGCTTCGACACTGTCTGCGACCTGAAAGAAAGGCTTGAGTTGAACGTTAAATTCAGCGCGCACCTGTACGGTGACATCACGATAAATCCCTTCGCCAGTTACTTCTACGCGACCGGAAAGATTCTGACGGGCAACGCCTCCAACCTTACCACCGGCTTCTCGCTGGAATATTCCAAACTTTTTAAACTGAAACGCTGAAGCACCTCTCCCCAAACCCAAACATATAGCCATTGTTCCTTGTTTAGGCGGCGGCATCAGCAGGCTCAGGCGCCGAGGACTTAAACCGTCGGCATTACTAGTCCCTGCCACGAGCCCCACGGTAAGCACTGTGGACCTAAATCTTCTTTATAGCGGCTTCCACGGCTTTTATGAGCAGGGACAGGGGGAGCGATGGTGGGAGGGCTTTGCCCGGTTTTTCCAGCAGGGCCATTTCGGTTGTGAGCGGCAGGTGGATAAAGGCGAACTTTATCTTTAAGCCGCTTGCGGCAGCGGCGTGCAGGGCTTCGTACATAAGGGTATTGCAGACATAGGTCCCGGCGTGGTTGCTTACATAGGCCGGCGCCCCGGCCCTGCGTATGGCCGCAACCAGTTTAACGGGGTCCGAGGTGACGAAATAGGCGGCCGGCCCGACCTTTTTGATCTTCTTCCCTTCCGGCCTGCGGCCGGCATTGTCCTTTATGCCGTAATCCTGTATGTTCAGGGCGAACCTTTCCACGCGCACGGCGGTTTCTCCGGCGGCCAGGCCCAGCGAAATTATTCTGTCCGGTTTCACACGCCGGATAAGCTCCGTAATACGGGGCCCCGCGGCGCCGCTTACCGGCAGCTTCGCCCTGTAAAGGCGGCGGCCGCCCGGCCCGGAGCGGAGCCCGGAAAGTACGTCCAGCGACGGGTTGCGGCTGCGTCCGGCGAATGGTTCGAAAGCTGTCACGAGTATTTTTTTCATAGGTTTATTTCAGCGTCCAGTGCCGCCCTTCAGGCTTGTGCAGCAGTTTTACCGCTTTTACCAGCCTTGAGCCTGTAAGCATTACCAGGGCCGTGCCCAGCGTAAGCAGGCCCGCCAGGGTGAGCTGTTCCCGCCTGAGCTGTTTCTGCCTGGCGCGGGCAGCTTCAAATTCGAGTTCCTTCTTTTTCCGCGCTATTTCGCCTTCCCTGTCCGTGCCCGTGTAGCGTTCTTCCAGCGACTTCGATACCGGGGCCGAACCTTTAACTTTGATCTTCTTTGACAGCGCCGCCTCTGAAAGCACTATTGCCCCGTCCTGGTAATAATCCCGCCTGCTCGCCCGGGCCTGCCGCCTGCCGTTCCCGGAGGCGGCCTCGCTTTCTTCCCGGCGCATGGCCGCGAAATTGCCGCCTGAGCTTCCGAAGCCCACCGGCCTTAGTACCGGCTTACGGGGGCGTGGTTCAGGCTTTTCGGTATTTGCGGGGGAATGGTCCGGCTGCCCGGCCTGCCTTCTTATCATGGCAAAAGAATCAGCGCGGGGAGGTTCGGTACGCGATATGGCGTACGGGGCCGGCGCTTCCGGTCCGGGCGGGGCCGCCGGTTCAGGAGCGGCACCGCGTGTTTCCTGCCGCGGGCCGTTCAGGGCGGGTATCGGTACTTCGTTCAAACAGTAGAGCCCGGATATCGTTATAAGCGCCGTCCAGACGGCTGTGCGCAGCAGCAAGTATAACAAAGCGCGCACCGGGCGCATGGTCCGCCGGGGCGCCTTAAGCGGCTTGCCGTCGGCCGGACCGGCAATAGCGATCTTCTTGGGTAAGTCCATCCGGTTACAGGTCCAGGGTTATCCCTATCGGGCAGTGGTCGGAACCCTGCACCGCGGGCAGGATAAAAGCG
>PEXO01000079.1 GCA_002779045.1 Elusimicrobia bacterium CG08_land_8_20_14_0_20_59_10
AATCTTGCGCCCAACACCACCTACACCCGTTATGCGACGGCCTTCACGGATTATTCGGACAGCCTGCCCTCCAATCCGGTTTCAACTCACACACTTGCAAACCTGCCCGGCGCCGCCGCCAACACCTTCACCTCCGTGGCCGCCGCCTCCCTGAGCCTGAACTGGAGCGCGGGCGAACCCGCAAATCCAAGTTACACCAACTATGAGGTGAACCGCTCTACCGATATAAATTTCGGGATTAATGTCTCCACTTCCTATGTCGCGGCCATTTCCTCCGCCCCGGCCGGGCTAGCCCCGAACACCACCTACTACTTCCGGGTGCGGGCCATCAACCTGGACAATTTGCCGACGGACTTTGCACCCGTTGTCTCTACCGCCACACTTGCCGTGGACCCGGTCAGCCCCTCCTTCGCGCAGGTCAGCTCTGCAAGCTTTAGTTTTAATTGGAACGTCGCCGACAACCCGCCGCTGACCCGCTATATCGCTGAGATCTCCACTGACAACTTCGCCACACTGACCCGGTCTTCAAGCACCCTTAATACCGGCGCCGGCTTCACGGGCCTGTCGGCTAATACCCTGTATTATGCCCGCGCCAGGGCGCAAAACCACAACGGGCAGGATACTTCTTTCACCGCCGTCATCACCACAGTCACCACCACGGCCCCTCCTCTCAACGCCTCAGTCCCTTTCACGAACCTCTCGGCTAACGCCTTAACCTTCAATTGGGCAGCAGGCGGCAACAGCGCCGGCACAAACTACAATCCCGAGATTTCCACCAACAGCGATTTCTCAGCCCCTATCTCGTCCGATGTCACAACCAACCTCAATTATGTCTTCACGGGCCTGTCGGTCAACACCACCTATTACGCCCATATCCGCGCTCTCGGGGCCGGCGGCTTGGCCAGTCTCTATTCCAGCCCCGTCGTCTCCACAGTGACGCTGGCCTTGGCCCCTGCTACCGCCGCCACGCCGTTCGCGGAGGTCTTTGCCAGTAGTTTCACTTTCAGCTGGGAGAACGGCGGCAACCCGACCGGGACGCTCTACACCGCGGAAATCTCCAAGGACGGGTTTGTGAGCGTATCCAGCGCGATCCAGACCAGCGCCTTAAGCGCCGCCTTCTCCGCGCTTGCGGCCAATACGATATACCAGGCACGGGTGCGGGCAGTTAATTTTGCCGGTGTTCCGGGTCAGTATTCCTCCCCTATTGTTTCCACCGCCACCGCTATTTCGGCCCCCGTAAATGTTCCCGTGCCCTTCCTGAGCCTTTCGGCCGGCGGCTTTACCTTCTCCTGGGGGAACGGCGGTAATGCCGCCGGCACAAACTACAATC
>PEXO01000302.1 GCA_002779045.1 Elusimicrobia bacterium CG08_land_8_20_14_0_20_59_10
GCTGTCCTCCAGGGAAGCGAAGTCCACTCCCCAATCGGTGTTGAAGGAAGCGCCGGTGACGCCGGCTATCGTAGTGGAAGCGACCTTGAGCGAGCCCGTATAATTGGCCCCGGTGCGCGCCGCGTACTTGGCCCCGTTGAGCCCCGAGCCCGCGTCGGCGAAGTCCACATTGTAGTCGCGCCCAGCCTTGCGCCAGGTATTATCCCCGCCGGCCTCGCCGTTGACATTGGACGGCGGCGTGGTGTCCTTCCTTATATAGAAGGCGTCGGTGATCGTAGAGGTGTTGCCCGCCACGTCGTACAACTCTATGGAGACATAGTTGGTCGCGCTGTCCTCCAGCGCGGCGAAGTCCACCGTCCAGTCCGCGCCGAACGAAGCGCCGGAAACCGAGGGAATGGAAGTTAAGGCCTTCTTCTGCGTGCCGGTCCTGGCGGCCCCTGTCCAGGCCTCGTACTTGGCGCCGGCCAGTCTGGAATACGGGTCGGCGAAGTCCACGTTATAGTTGCGGCCGGCCTTACGCCAGGTATTATCGCCGCCTGCCTCGCCGTTGACGTAAGACGGGGTGACGGTATCCTTGAACACCTTGAAGGCGTCGTTAAGGGTGTAGGTCTGCGAGGAATAGTCCACCACGCGCACCGAGACATAGTTGGTGGTCCAGCTCTGGAGCAGATCCCAGACACCAGTCACCAGTTGCCAGTCACCAGTATAAGAAGCCGCGTTTATACCCGTCAACACCGGCGTCCAGTCCGCAAACACCGTGCCGCTCTGGGCCGCGCCCGAAGTCACCCTCACTTCCACTTGCTTTATCAGCGACTCGCCGAGATCGGCGAAATCCACGTCGTATACGCCGTCATTGGATTTACGCCAGGCCAAATCTCCCGAACCCATATTGTTCGTCACGGTCGGAGTAGAAAGGTCCACCCGGAAATTCCTGTCGGCGGACCAGAGCCCGGTATTGCCCGCGTTATCCAGCGCCCGCAACCGCCAGTAATAGTATTTCTGGGTCAGGCCGGAAACATAGGCCGAAGCGCCCAGCGGCGCGGAACTGAAGGACAGCGTGGTATAATCGGCCGCGGTGGCCACCTGCAATTCATAGTTCTTAAGCCCGGAACCGTCTATATCGGACACGGCTTCCCAGGCCAGCGGGAAAGCGGTTATGGAAAGGT
>PEXO01000340.1 GCA_002779045.1 Elusimicrobia bacterium CG08_land_8_20_14_0_20_59_10
TGGATGTTCTTTGATAAGGCCATATTGCTGCTGACCGCAAAAAACGACCTGCCGGCCGCGATGAAGTATTTCCGGAAGATCCTGGCCGCTTGTGAACGAGACTGGACATCCGCCTGCTGCCTGGCGGAAATAGATATCTGCTCCGGCCAGGAGGCGCGGGGATTCGGACGGTTCCGGGAGGAACTGCGCCGGGCTCCGGGCCCCCGCGAACGCGCCGACATCCTGGCCTGGCGCGGAGAGATGCGGCTGTTGCGCGGGCAGTACGGTTTGGCTGTCCGCGATCTTAGCTCTGCTTTGGCCAAAGGTTCTGTATTTTCTCACTGCTGGCTGGGCGCGGCGCTTCTGCTGCTCGGCAAAACCGTTCCGGCTCTGGAAAGGTTAAGGCAGGCCCTCCGGATGAGGCCGCAAGACCGGGAGGCGGCCGTATGGTACGGCGAGGCCCTGCGCAGGACCGGCCGGCTAAAAGAAGCGCGACGGGTGCTGCAGCGGGAACTTGGCAATGATTGGGCCGCGGTCAATCTCATGGTCCTGGAATGTGACGCCGGGAACGAAATCATGGCGCGGAAGTATTTCCACAGGATTGGCGGCAAGCCCGGTGAGACAAACCTATCCTCCATGCGGGCCGCAGAGGGCTGCGGCTGCTGCGCCTGGCGAAAGGCCACCGCAGCCTGTGTGCGCATCAGGGGGTTGCTGTAAGAAAGCTCCTCTCACCCGCCCGGCAAGCCGCCGGGCGACGGGGAATTCTGTGTTTAGGCGGCCGTCAATAATGATTTCTCTTCGGTTCCCCGCGTAGCAGGGCTTTCAGATTCTGTTTCAGTCTTTGTTCGAAGACCGAGCTGGAGGAATTCCAGTACAGCACCGCCCTGAGCAATTCCAGGGGCCGCAGCAGATAATGCAGCGCGTAAAACAACACCGTTCCGGAAACCTGGTATACGGCTAATTCCAGCGGACCCGCGTTCCTGCAGTAGCGGTTCTTGTTCTTCAAAAAAAGATTCAGCCCGAGGGAATTGAAATATTCGTCGTTCAGCTCGGGGATTGTTCTCTGCCGCAGCAGGTCACGGAAATACGCGGAGCCGGGATAAGGGGAAAACCGGAAGACGGGCGCGTCGGCCACGCCGGTGAAAGCGAGGCGCAGCTGGAAAAGCAGGGTCTTAAATATCTGTGCCCGCGTTTCCTCCGGGAAACCGATTATTAAATTAGTTTTTACGCCTATCCGGTGTTTTCGGGCAGACTTTATTACTTCGAAGAATTTGCCACGGTCCAGTTTCTTGTTCACCTCCGCTAAAACTTCGGAAGAACCGCTTTCCGGGGCGAAGCCCAGGTACCGGCACCCGGCCCTGGCGGCCAGGGCTATCAACTCGTCGTCCAGCGCCTCGAAGCGCGTGCCCACGGCCAGCTGCCAGGATATTTTTACCTTCCCGGCCAGCAGCAGCCCGCAAAAGTCCCGGAGCCATTGTTTCCCGATGATCGGGGAGGGGTCGTAGAAGTCGACGCACTTTATATCGTATTTCTCGATAGCCAGTTCGATTTCCTTAACGACGTTCGCGGGCGTTCTCTGGGCGTAACGGGCGCCCCACATGTCCGCGTTGGAACAGAATTTGCAGGCATACGGGCAGCCTCTGCTGGTCAGGATGGGCAGGGTTTTCCCCAGGTACGGGCCGTGGGAAAGCCGGGCCTTGAAATAATTATCTATCGGGACCGCGTCCCAGGCGGGGAACGGCAGCTCGTCCAGCGCCGTTATCCGGGCCCTGGGACCGGTTCTGAAAAAGCCGCCGTTCTTCCTGAAACATAGTCCGCTTATCCCCTCGCTGCCGGACCCTTTTGAAATGGCCGCTACAAGTTCCCTGAAGGTTTCCTCGCCTTCCCCTATAACCGCGATCTCCACTTCCGGGGCCTGCGCCAGGACCAATTCCGGCAAAGCCGAGACATGCTCGCCGCCCGCGACGACCCTTGCGCCGGGAAAAGCCGCTTTGACGGCTTTAAGAACTTCCCTGTCGAACGGCCATTCCGACGAGAACATGCAGGAAACTCCCAGCACCTCCGTGCCGGGAGGGATCCTGGCGATTATTTCATCTATCGCCAATCCGCGGTATTTAAGGTCTTTCCCGTTCCTGAGGGTCCCGATATTTTCCGGAGCTTCGCCTAAGGAATCGATGACCGTAGCCGGGAACCCGTGCCGCGCCAGGTACGCCGCCAGGTACGCGAGGGACAGCGGGGGAGCGACGGAGGATACGTTGAACTGCCCCGCCGGGATCGCCGTGGGAAAGCGCAGCAGGGTTATCTTCATTCTTTTAAGAATCTCTTCGCGATAGCCAGTTTCGCGAACCTGTCCACGTCGGCCGGTATACCCAGCCCGTACATCCCCTCAAATTCCCCGCCCGCGTTGAAGATGACGACCTCCCGGCCGTCCTTTATCATTTCATTGTAAACGGGGGCGACGTAAAATTCCCCGTTCACGCGCAAGTCCTGCTTTATCATGCTTTCCGCCGCGCCGACAAAATAGCGGCCGTGCCTGAAGTTGTATATGCCCACGGTCGCCTCGTTCGACACGACCTTCTTTTCCGCCACTTCCGCGACCCGCCCCCGCCCGTCCAGCCTGACGAAAGACCATTTGGGGTCGTCGGCGCGCATCGTCATTATCAGCCCGTCCGCGTCCTTCATGGACTCCAGGTAGGCGTTGATGTCCGCGTCTACCAATTGATCGCTGTTGGCTATCATCAAAGGTTCATCGGTGTTTATAAGTTCTTTAGCCAGGAGCACGGTGCAGGCCGCTCCGGCGGTCACGCCGGTCACGGGAATAATTTCACAGCCGGGGGCCAGTTCCCTTAGAACCCGGTCTATCCCGTGCCCGGCTATATGTTCTTCGCGGCAGAGAAAGATGAACCTGTGCGGAAGTTCCGGCTTCAGGTTGGCTATCACATAATTTATTATCGGCGCGCCGTCGATAACGATAAGGGGCTTGGGAACGTTAAAGCCGGCGTCGAGGAAGCGGTTTCCTTTTCCCGCCATGGGGATTACAATGTTCAGCATTCCCTGGTCCCTCCTTTATAAATTTGTCGTTCGGCGCGCCGGGGATCTTGATAACTACGGTCCGGACGTCTTCCAGCGCCAGGAAGTCGGCGCATTCGCCCGGCTCGATAACCAGGATGTCCCCGGCGCCGTATCGCCTGCCGTTCACTTTCGCTTTCCCGGAAATTATGGCCGTTACTTCCGTGGCGACCTTATGAAAGTGCGCCTCTTCATAGTCGCCTTTCTTGTACAACTTAACCCCGGCCTCCGCCGCTTTTGTTTTAAGGCAGGCTGGGGAAAAATCGCCGATGAACCAGCCGCGCGTCATTTTCTGCAGGCTGTATTTCTTCATGTTACCCCCGTTCCCGCCCGATAGCAGAAATATGGAATTTTATGAAAGCATAACAGACAGCTTTGATGTTCTCCACCTTCGCGACGTGCGCGCCGGAGGCATAGGCGGCTTTTAATCCCGCAGGGTGGTCTTCAAGTATTAAACATTCGCCCGGCTCCATTTTTAGTTTAGCGAACGCGTCCTGGTAGATCTGCGGGTCGGGCTTGGGCCTTGAAACGTCCTGGTTGCTCAGGCAGAAATCGAAAAAACCGGCGATGCCGCTGCCGGCCAGCGCGGCCTCTATGGTTTTCCGGATCGAATTAGAGGCGACCGCCAGCCTGTAATTCTCGGCTTTGAGCCTCGCCAGCATCTCGATATGTGAAGCGCGCGGCCTGCAATTGCGCGTTATCAGTTCAAGGGTGTAGCGCTGCTTCAGCTCATTGACCGGGGCATGAAGCGCGGCGGGCAGTCCCTTTTCGGACGACAGCAGCCTTAATTTCTCCCTTGTGGGGAGGCCTTCGTAATGCCGCGCATGTTCTTCCCGGGGCAGGCTGAAGCCATGATTGGCCAGCGCCCTGCTGAGGGCCTGGTAATGCCAATCGGCTGAATCAACGAGCACGCCGTCGAGGTCGAATATTACGGCTTTAATCCTGTCCATTAAAATATAGCGCCGCCTGCTGCGGGTGATCGGTGCAAAGCATTATCCGGTCAGGCCCTATCCTTTTTTCTATTCTTTTAAGGTCCGCCCACTCTTTCCTGAAGTCCCTTTTATGAAGCTCCGGGGAGACAATGCAGATCTTTTTACGGTTCTTAAGGTGTTGCTGTATGCCGGACAGGCCGATCCAGTGCTTATTGAACTCATCAAGCCATACCCCGTCGGCCTTGTTATAATACGCCGGGACGAATTCGTATTCGCTTTGGCGCGTGAAGACCTTAAGGCCGTGTTTGAAATATTCCACTCCGTCCGGAACAGCCATGTCAAAAACAAAATAGTTGCGGACCTTATATTTCTGCAGCAGCGCGGACAGCTTGTTCTGCAGGCCGCAGGATTTGATGTTTAACGCCAGCGGAAGCCGCGAACCCAGCGCTGCATACGCTTTAAGGAAACTGGCGAGCGCAGCATGCTGTTTTCCGGGGACGTCATGGGAAACAACAAGGTCGTTCCCGAGGTCCCTTATATCCAGTTCTACACCGAAGCCG
>PEXO01000226.1:0-4132 GCA_002779045.1 Elusimicrobia bacterium CG08_land_8_20_14_0_20_59_10
CGACAGGCCGCGGGCGGCGCTGAGCTCCGGTACCAGCTCCGGCCAGCCTTTGGCCTCGTTCTCACCCGAACCGTAGTCTTTCCAGAACGGTAGAGCGGGGTCCTCGGCATTGCCGATGTCTTTGAAGGCCAGGGCTATCTCGTGGAAATTTCCGCCCAGGTTCAGCAGTTCCTGCGCCTTTTTCAGACGGATGAAGGCCAGGTTGGAATCCATGGCGCGGGAGCCGGACTTTATTATCCCGCCCACGCGGAACATGGCCTGGGCC
The DNA here is from genome assembly GCA_002779045.1 of Elusimicrobia bacterium CG08_land_8_20_14_0_20_59_10. Taxonomy (GTDB): domain Bacteria; phylum Elusimicrobiota; class Elusimicrobia; order Elusimicrobiales; family UBA9959; genus UBA9959. The sequence goes on from PEXO01000226.1 coordinate 266, forward strand.
AGTTCGCCGCCGCCGGCAGCGGCGGCGGTCAGCACCAGCTTATCGCCGGTTTCCACCTCCAGGGCGGAGGCCAGGCCGGCGCCTATCACTATGGCTTCGTCTTCGCCCGCCAGGAAATCGCCTTTTTTTACCGCCCTTTCCAGGCGCGAGACGCCGCGCTCGGCCGCGGGGTCTATGCCGTACAGCAGGACAGAGGCGGAATTAGAAGGCGAGGCTATCATGGCGAAGGAAATAGCGCGCGGGGAGAAGCTTTTTACCAGCGGCTCTCCGGCGAGGCGCTTTAGCAGGGCCGGCCCGTCCTTAACGGAAAGGTCCGCGTCCAGGGTGTCCAGGAAGCCGCGGCGGTGCACCTGGGCCTGGCCCATGAAGGTGCCCGTGGCCGTGTCTATGAGGCCCGACAGCATGCCGATGGAAATGGCGTCGGTGAAGATCAGCGCGGCGAGCCCCAGGCCGACGGCCAGAGCCGCCAGGCCGGTACGCCGCTTATTGCGCAGGTTATTGCGCCAGCCGAGTTTAAAGTAGAGGTTCATCTGCTCCCCAGCGCTTTTACCGGGATGACGCGCGCGGCCTTGATGGCGGGGAAGATCCCCACCGCCAGGGCGGACAACAGCACGGTCAGGGCCGGCTGGGTAAAGGTCCGCGCGGTGACCGCCGAAAGCAGGCGTGTGAATTTCACGCCGCCGTAGCGTATCGGGTCCGGTATAGGGATGCCGACCGCCGCAAGGTAGTAATTGAGGCCGAAAGACGCCAAAGCGCCGGCGGCCGAAGAGAGCAGGGCCAGCAGCAGCACCTCGGTCATGATCAGGGTGAAAATAAAAACGGGCCGCGTGCCCAGCGCCTTCAGCACGCCGTACTCCCGTGTGCGCTCCAGCACGGCCATCAGCAGGGTATTGAGCACGCCCACGGCCACAATGGCCATGATGATCAGGTTGGTGATGTCGCCGCCTTTCTTGTCGAGCAGCATGGCCTGGTAGAATTCTTTTTCGGTCACCTGCCAGGGCTGTACGTCCAGCGAGGGGTCGGCCAGCGCGGCGGCGGCCAGCGCGGCGTCCGCGCGGGCCTCGCGGTAGTCGGTAAATACCAGTGCTATCTCATGCGCGCGCCCGCCCAGCGCCATGAACTCGCGGGCCTTGTCTATATGCATCAGGCACCACGGGGCCTCGAAAGCCGATTCCGTGGCGGAAAGAATTCCGGCCACGCGGAAGTTGTCGTTGGCGATGGAGCCGTCGGCCCCCTGGCCTATCAGCGAAAATTCATCTCCGGTCTTTATTTTAAGGGCGGAGGCCAGCCGCGCGCTTATCACCACGCCTGACGAGGGTTCATCCGCCACGAAGACCCCTTCGGCCAGCTGGCTTTCGAGGCGCATAGCCCGCCGTTCCCTGGCGGGGTCCAGGCCCATTACCTGCGCGCCCACGGTCTTGCTGCCGGCGAAAGCCAAAGAAGGAGCATAGACGCGCGGGGCCCAGGCCTTTACTTCTTTAAGACCATCGAGCGCACGGCCGGCGCGGACCGGGTCGGAGATGGCGCGGTAGAGGGACGGCTTTTCCAGGTAGCCGGCGGCGTGCACCTGCGCGTGGCCGGTGCGGCTGCGCGTGAACATGTCAATGATGGAGCCGTAGGTGCCTTCGGAAAGTCCTATCGTGGCGGAGAAAAGCACGAAGCCGCCGGCCATCATCAGCCCGGTCAGCAGCGAGCGCCGCCGGTTCCGCAGGATATTGCGCAGGGCCATCCGGAAGACGAGCATTATTTTATCTTGGTGCGCTGGAGGTTGCGCAGCGTGAAGGTGTCGGCCGGCAGTTCACCGTCGAACTGCGCCGCTTTGTAGCGTATGGTGGTGCTGTGCCCGGCCCTGGAGAGCGGCACCATGCGCATTACCCGCGGCAGGGTCCTGCCCCCGAGCTCGGCGACGTCGGAAAATTCCATGGTGCGCTGCCGCCGGCCTTTCTCGTCGTAATAATCCTCCCGCACCGGCAGCAGGTCGCTTTTGCGTATTGCCAGTTCTATGGCGGCCCACAGCGAGACCGTCCCCTGCCGGGGCTTGAGCTTTATGTAATGAAGGGCGGGATCGGGTTTTTCCGGCGTGAAGAATTCGCCGTAATAGTCGTCCAGCAGCGTGCTTTCCTTGACCAGGTCGTCATTGGTGAAATCGGAGCCCATCCAGGAACCCAGCATCATGGACGGCGGCACCTTCATTACTTTATTTATCTTCGGAAAATAATTCCACATAGCCCCGCCTTTGCGCAGGGTGGCGGCGCCGGCATCGCGTGCGGGGGAATTTATGCGGATGAAGGTCTTATCCAGCCCTTCCGTCCAGAAATCCATGGAGAGCTTGCGGCTCCAGTCCGGGGTTATCACTTCCATCTCCAGTTCCGCCCGGGAGCGGCCGCTGCGGTACAGGCTGTCCACCTTCTCCAGCAGCGCCCTGACCGCGGCGGAACTTTCCCGGGGCGCGGCGTAGGCGGCCGGGGCCAGGCACAGAGCGGCGGCCAGCGGCAAAAGCGCTTTCCTCATAGACCCATATTACAAAAAAACAGGCCGGACTTTCGTCGCGGCCCGCTATATAAGAGCGTAGGCGGTTACCACTTAAAGCCCAGGCCCAGGATGCCGGAACCGCCCAGGTCGCCGTAGGGGGCATAGGCGTATTCCAGCGTGAAATCCCCGCAGGCCCCGGCCGCGCCGAAGGTGAGGCCGTTGGCCGCTTCGTTGCGGCCATTATAGCCCAGCCGGAACTTCAGGGCTTCCAGCAGTTTCAGCTCGAAGCCGGCATGGAGGGTGCTTTCCCCGCGCCGCGCGCTGTTCATATCCAGCGCGATAACCGCTTTATCCCCGGGGAAATTATAGGCCAGCCCGGCCTTCAGGTTGGCCGGCAGGTCCTCCCGGTCCGACTGGAATTTAACCTTCGTACCCACGTTCTGTATCGCCGCACCGGCCTTTACCGGCAGGCCGTATTGCTCCAGGCCGAGCATGACGCCTATATCAATGGCCGCGGCGTCGCCGGACACATTATCTATGGTCTCCCGCAGATATTTCAGGCCGATGCCCAGGTATAAATCGTCCTTTATCTTTTGCCCGTAGCCTGCGGCCAGCGCCCAGTCCCGGATGCTGAAATCGCCCAGGCCGGTACCGGAAGGATTGGACAGGGTGGTCCTGGCGATATCCCCGAAAGACACCGTGTTGAGCGTGAAAGCGAAACCGCCGGGCGCTTTAGCCGTGAAGCCGGGCTTCAGCATTAGCCCCGCCGTCTGCTGCGACGCGTCCTGGAAATGGCTCCGGTGGTTGAAGGCGGCCGCGTTTGAACCGGCCAGGCCGAGCCCCGCCGGGTTATAGTCGAGCGTCTCGGGTCCGCCGGGCACGGCCGCATAAGCCCCGCCCAGGGCGGCGGGCCGGGCGGCTGAATCCAGGAACAGGAAATCAAACGGCGTGGCGCCTTCGGTCCCGCCGGCGGAACAAACGGAAATCCCGGCGGACAATAAGCCCGTTAAAAGCGAGAGCCGCAAGAGCGCCGTTTTCATGCCGTCACCTGATTATCGCCAGCTTCTTTACCGCTTTGGAACCCGCAACGGGATCTGTTATCACCGCGAAGTAGCCGCCGCTGGCCACTTCCCGGCCCCCGGCGTTCCTGCCGTCCCAGCGCAATTTGCCGCCGGAACTGTCCGTGGCCCGCTTCCATACCAGCTCGCCGGAAAGGGTGTAGACCTCGATCTTCACCGCCTGCGTGAGATTGTCGAACAGGATGCCGCTGTCGGGGTCCGTGGCGCTGTAGGGTTTGCCGTTGTCGGCATTGCCGTCGTTCGGCACATAGGGCACGGGATAGACCAGCACGTTTGAAAGATTCGCCGCCGCGGGCGCGAACAGGCCGAACAGGCT
>PEXO01000226.1:4169-4311 GCA_002779045.1 Elusimicrobia bacterium CG08_land_8_20_14_0_20_59_10
CTGTTTAAGGCCGAGCCCGCCAGCCTGGTCCATCCCGCGCCTGTCGTGTCGTAATAATACAGGCCCAGCCTGTCGGCGCGTATCTCGGTGCCGTCCACATAGCCGTTATCGTCGGCGTCCGGGTATTGCAGCACCAGGGCCG
>PEXO01000121.1:0-151 GCA_002779045.1 Elusimicrobia bacterium CG08_land_8_20_14_0_20_59_10
CACGACATAAATCCCGGAGCCTGGTACCTTGACGGCGGTCGCATCCCTACGAGCATAGCAGTGGAAGCCGGGCAGGCCGACCTGTTCCTGTGCGGTTACCTGGGCATTGACGATCGGACTAAGGGCAAGGCTGTTTACCGCCTGCTGGACG
>PEXO01000121.1:181-650 GCA_002779045.1 Elusimicrobia bacterium CG08_land_8_20_14_0_20_59_10
CGGCGGGAGAAGTGATCCACTACAATATTAACATAGAGCGCTTCGCCCAGAACGGCGATATCTGGCTGTTCTTTTTTAACTATGAAAGCACCGTGAACGGCAAACCGCTGATCAGCATGAAAAACGGCTGCGCGGGTTTCTTTACCGAAGAGGAACTGGCCAAAGGTAAGGGCGTGGTGCTGACCGCGGAGGAGTCCGCCCCGGCCAGGGGCATCTGCCCCGGGGACTGGACCCCCCCGGCTCCTTTTACCGGAGAGACCGAAGCTTATGACGCTGCGCAGGTGGCCGCGCTGCGCGAAGGCGGGTATGCGCGATGCTTCGGCCCGGCTTTCGGCGGGCTCCCGCTGTCCGCCCCCGTCGGCCTGCCCGGCGGCCGCATGAAGCTGGTCGACCGCGTGCTTGAACTTTCCCCGCGCGGCGGGCGTTACGGGCTGGGCAGCATACAGGGCGAAATGGACATACACCCCGA
>PEXO01000121.1:702-4444 GCA_002779045.1 Elusimicrobia bacterium CG08_land_8_20_14_0_20_59_10
CTGATGTACGAATGCTGCCTGCACACCTTCCGCATCTTCCTGCTGCGCCTGGGCTGGGTTGGCGAGGCCTCCGACTGCTGGTATGAGCCCGTCCCCGGGGTCACCAGCCGGCTGGAATGCCGGGGCCAGGTGCTGGCCACCACTAAAAAAGCGCTTTACGAGATAGTGGTCAAGGAAATAGGCTATCAGGCCGATACAGGTATGCCTTATGCCCTGGCCGACGCCTTTATGTACGCCGACGGCAAACGCATAATCCATATCCATAACATGTCCATCAGGATGGGCGGCGTCAGCCGCGAGGGTATTAAACAGCTCTGGTCGGCCCCGGGTGCCGCCGCGGCGGGGATGCCCGGGGGCGGGAGCCGGGAGAAAAAAGCTATTTTCGACAATGCCAGCATAACCGCTTTCGCCACTGGCAAGCCTTCCGGGGCTTTCGGCGAGAAATACAAAGTGTTCGATTCGGAAAGGGTGATCGCCAGGCTTCCCGGCCCCCCCTACAAGTTCCTTGACCGTATCGTGCGCATAGAGAACTGCCGCCAGTGGGAGCTTGCCGCGGGCGGCTCCATCGAGGCGGAGTACGACGTGCCTCCGGATGAATGGTATTTCAGGTCGGGCGGCCAGAAGTCCATGCCCTTTGCCGTACTGCTGGAGGTTGCGCTGCAGCCCTGCGGCTGGCTGGCGGCCTACCTGGGCAGCGCGCTGACCAGTCCCGTGGACCTGTCTTTCAGGAATCTCGGCGGTACGGCGGTGCAGTACGCCGAGGTCTTCCCGGACGCCGGCATGCTTACGACCCGCGTAAAGATCACCAAGGTCTCACAATCCGGCGGCATGATAATACAGGATTATGACATGGAGGTGCTGTGCAAAGGCCGCACGGTATATAAGGGCGTGACACAGTTCGGCTTCTTCTCCAAAAAATCCCTCTCGGAGCAGCTGGGCGTACGCGGCGCGCAGCGTTATCTGCCGGGACCGGAAGAAGCCGCCCGCGGCGTCCCGGCCGCGCTTTCGGCGCACCCCGCTCTTCCCGACGAAAAATTGCTAATGCTGGATGCCGTGGAGACCTATATCCCGGGAGGCGGTCCGCAGCGGGAAGGTTTCCTCAGGGGCATCAAGAAGGTGAACCCGGCGGAATGGTTCTTCAAAGCGCATTTTTACCAGGACCCCGTCTGTCCCGGTTCGCTGGGACTGGAATCTTTTATCAACCTGATGAAAGCGGCCGCCGCTCTCAGGTGGCCAGGCCTGCCGCAGGGGTCCCGTTTCGAGGCCATGGCGCTTAATGAAAAGCACCAGTGGGTCTACCGCGGGCAGGTAGTGCCCGGGAACAAGCTGGTCACCGTTGAGGCGTACATAACGGGCGCCGACGACGCGCGCAGGCAGCTGAGGGCCGACGGCTTCCTGCTGGTGGACGGCCTGGTCATCTACCAGATGAAGGATTTTACGGTGAAGATAGCCTGAGAAACACGAACGACCGATGAAATACACTAAAGTCTTTATCGACGCCATCGGCTATGAGCTGGGGCCCAATGTTGTGACTTCTTCCGAACTGGAAAAGCGCATACTGCCGGTGTTGGACGCACTGCACCTCGCCCCGGGACAGCTTGAAGCGCTTACCGGCATACGCGAACGGCGCTGGTGGGACCCCGGTTTCGCCCTGTCGGAAGGCGCGGCCCGCGCGGGCCGCAAGGCCCTGGAGCAGGCCGGGCTGGCCGCAACCGACCTCGGCGCCCTGGTCTATGCCGGAGTATGCCGCGAGCACAGCGAACCGGCAACGGCCACGGCCGTGGCCGCGGCCCTGGGGACGGGACCGGCGGCCGCGGTATTCGACGTTTCGAACGCCTGCCTCGGGGTCCTGAACGGTATGCTGGATATCGCGAACCGCATAGAGCTCGGCCAGATCAAGGCGGGCATGGTCGTCTCCTGTGAATCCTCCCGCGAGATCAACGACAGCATGATAGCCAGCATGCTCGCCGACCGCAGTTTTGAAAATTTCCGGACCGCGCTTGCCACGCTTACCGGCGGTTCCGGCGCGGTGGCTGTCATCCTCACCGACGGCTCTTTCGGCGGCGGTAAGAAACACAGATTGCTGGGCGGGACGTACCGCGCGGCCTGCGAGCATCACAAGCTCTGCATCTGGCACCGCGACCACATGTTTACCGATGCGACGGCGGCCCTCAAACACGGCGTAGTGCTGGGGCGGCGTACCTGGGAGGACCTGCTGGCGCAGTTGGCTATGAAGCCGGAAGAGTTCGGCAAGGTCGTCTGCCACCAGGTCGGCGCGGCGCACAGGAAGAACATTCTGGAAGCGCTCGCAATACCGCAAGGCAGCGACTTCTCGACGTATGAATACCTCGGCAATATGGGCACGGCGGCGCTGCCCTCGGCCGCGGCCATAGCCGATGAGCGGGAATTCCTGGTCCCCGGAGACAATGTGGCCTTTCTCGGTATCGGCAGCGGCCTGAACACGATAATGCTCGGCATAAAATGGTAGCAGCCGGCCTCCCGGCACTTTAGCCCTATGTCCCAATATCTTCCAGACGGCGTTCCGCCGGCCCTCTATCCCTTCAGCGGGAAGTTCCTGGCGCTCAAAAGCGGCGCCAGGCTGCATTATCTTGACGAGGGAAGCGGCAGGCCCGTTCTTATGCTGCACGGCAATCCCTCCTGGTCCTTTTATTACCGCAACCTGGTCCTCGCTCTGCGCGGCGGAAACCGGGTGATAGTGCCCGACCATATAGGCTGCGGGCTCTCCGACAAGCCCGGGGATGACAGCTATGAGTACACTCTCAAAAGCCGCGTGGACGATATCGAAGCGCTGCTTGACGGCCTGGACATAAAAGAAAAGATTACGCTGGTTGTGCATGACTGGGGCGGCATGATAGGTATGGCCTGCGCCGTGCGCCGACCGGAGCGCTTTGAGAAGCTGGTAGTGTTAAATACGGGGGCCTTTTTCCTGCCGGCGGGGAAATCCTTCCCCCCCGCCCTGCGCTTGTCGCGCACGCTGCTGGGAGCTGTCCTTATCCGCGGCTTCAACGCCTTCGCGCGCGGCGCGGCCTGGACAGGCTGCAGACGTCGCAGGATGAGCGCTGAACTCCGCGCGGCCTATACCGCACCTTATAGTAATTGGAACGACCGCATAGCCACGCTGCGCTTCGTTGAGGACATTCCTCTTGCGCCAGGGGACAGGGCTTACCCGCTGGTACTTGAAACGCAGGAAAAGCTGGGCGCTCTTGCCGCGCTGCCCATGCTGATCTGCTGGGGTCTTAAAGATTTCGTTTTCGACGCACATTTCCTTGAAGAGTGGAAGCGCCGGTTCCCGCGGGCCGAGACCCGCGTTTTCCCGGACTGCGGCCATTATATACTCGAAGACGCGGCCGCCGAAGTGATACCGCTTGTGAAGGATTTTATCGCGCGCGCGGCCTGATCCCCGTCCTATGCCCGACCCCCGCAATATCGCTGAACTTATCTCGTCTTGCGCGGCTGCCATTCCGGACCGCCCGGCGGTAATGGACGGCGCGCGGACCATTTCCTTCAAGGAACTGGACCAGGAAGTCTCCCTGCTGGCGGCGGGCCTTGCCGGCGCCGGCATAACGCCGGGCATGCGCGTGGCGCTGCTTGTAACTCCCTCCATAGAGTTCGTTGCTCTTACTTTTGCCCTTTTTCGCGCCGGCGCCATTATCGTGCTGGTCGACCCGGGAATAGGGGCCATGAACATGCGCGCCTGCCTGGGCGAGGCGCGCCCCGAAGC
>PEXO01000258.1 GCA_002779045.1 Elusimicrobia bacterium CG08_land_8_20_14_0_20_59_10
GAAAATTCAAAATCGGCCGTCTCTTCGCGCGGGGGCAACCCCCGGGTCTGTATCATCACTTTTGGATGCCAGATGAATGAGGCGGATTCGGAGGATATTGCGGCGGCGTTCAGGCGGCGGGGGTTTGCGCTTACGGGTGAAGTCAAGAAGGCCTCGGCGGTGGTGGTAAATACCTGCACCGTGCGGCAGCGGGCGGAGGATAAGGCCGTGTCGCAGATAGGGCGGCTGCGTTTGTGGAAGGAGCGGCGCCCGGAGGGGAAGCTGTTTGTGGTGGGCTGCGCGGCGGAAAGACTGGGGGAAAAGAACATAAAGCACCGCTTCCCGTTCGTGGACGAGGTGGTGGGAGCCAAGAGTATAGATACGATCGATGCAGTTATAGGGAGGCATTATGGGGACTGGAGTCCGGCTTCCGCCGGAATGACGGAAGGGGAAACCGCCCCGGAATCGGCCGCGGAGCATCAGAATATCTACCGTTCGCCGCAGACGGCTTATGTTACCGTAATGCGCGGCTGCTCGCTTAACTGTTCCTACTGCATTGTGCCGTCCGTGCGCGGGCCGGCAGTCTGCCTTACCCCGGCGGCCATACTGGAGGACGCGGCAGCCAGGCTGAAGGCCGGGGCTAAAGAGCTGGTGCTGCTGGGCCAGACGGTGAATTCCTATAAGTACGGGCGCTTAACGTTTACCGGCCTTTTAAAGCAGGTGCTGGCCCTGCCCGGCCTGCAGCGGCTGCGCGTTATGAGCCCGCATCCGCTTTACTTCGACGACGAGTTCACCGCGCTGCTGGCCGGCGAGGAGAAACTGGCCAGGCATATACACCTGCCGGTGCAGAGCGGTTCTGACCGGATACTTAAGCTTATGCGCCGCGGCTATACCGGCGGGCAGTACCTGGCGCTGCTCGCGCGCCTGCGGGCGGCGGCGCCGGACCTGGCCGTCTCCACGGATTTTATTGTAGGCTACCCGGGCGAGACCGAAAAGGATTTTGCCGGCACGCTGGCGCTTATTAAGGAAGGGGGGTTCTCGCAGGCCTATTGTTTTAAGTATTCGCCCCGTACGGACGGGCCGGAGATGGCCGCCACCCTGGGCAAGGCCGGGCTGGAGGCCAGGCTTGAAAAACTGCTGGCGGCCGTCAGGACCAATTCACGCGTAATTTTAAACAAAAGAATTGGTAAAATAGAGGAAGTGCTTTTTGAGACCGCTACTTATGGCCGCACCTCAGGTAATTTTGCTTTAAGGGTGAAGGCCGGCGGGGCTCCGGGAAGGGTGGCCAGGGTGGCCGTGGGCGGGGCGGAAAAAAATACTTTGAACGGAAAGGTGCTATTATGAAAAAATCCAGCAAGGTCCTGCAGGAAAGACGCCAGCATGTGCGCCTGCCTATATTACACGGCATACTGGAACCGGTTGAAATAGAATTCTTCACCATGGACGATCAGGGCAAACCCATACCCCAGCCCGCCATACTGGTTGACCTGTCGGCCGGCGGCATGCGCCTTATCACCTTTATGCCGCCGCCGCATACCAAGGAGCTGAACATCGTTTTAAAGCTGGCCGGCATGAAGGACGGCATACCCGTTACCGGCAAAATCTCCTGGGTAAAGGAGAAGGGCGGCGTTTACATGAACGGCATCTCTTTTTCCGCCATCAGCCACGAGAACAAGAAGAACATCAACGAGATGGCCGAGGATTATTGCGACTGCGACACCCGCATAGCGCTGAAGCTGCCGGAAGTCTGCGTGGAAACCTGCCGCGGCCACAACCTTTGCAATAAGCCGCAGAAGGACGAATCGATGTTCAAGAAGAAATAGATCCGCCTGGCGGATTTATTTCTTGCTGGGCGGCCGGGAGGCTTGGAAGCCACTGGCCGTTCTTTATTGGAGACCAATGTCCCAGGAAATCTTAAAACCCGTTACCCTGATGGGGGCGAACGCCTCCGGCAAGACCGAAATAGCCCTTGAGCTGGCCCGCCGCCTTGGCGGCGAGATAATTTCCGCTGATTCCAAACAGACCTATAAATTGATGGAGGCCGGCACGGCCAAGCCGCACGGCTCCTGGACGGGCGGCACCGGCGGGCCCTTCTACCTTGTGCAGGGCGTACCCTATCATCTGGTGGATAACCTTGACCCGCGCGCCCACTGCGACGCGGGGACCTTTGTAAAGCAGGCCCGGGCGCTGGTGCCCGCCATCTGGGCCCGTAATAAGGTGCCCATAATGGCCGGCGGCACCGGCATGTACATACAGGCTTTCTGGTGCGGGCTGGACGAGCTGCCGCCCGCCGACCCCGGGCTGCGGCGGGAGCTGGCGGCCCTGGCCGAGACGCACGGCCGCGAGGCCCTGCACAGCGAGCTGGCGGCGGTGGACCCAGAGGCCGCCCGCAAAATACCGCCGGGCAATATACAGCGCGTGATGCGCGCCATAGAGATAACCCGCCTGGCCGGAAAGCCGGCCTCGCAGCTCTGGTCCGGCAGATTCCATAATGCGCTGCCCACGCATGAAGGCAGGTTCTATTTTCTTAAATGGCAGAAGGACCTGCTGGCCGAGCGCATTAAGCGCCGCACCGCCGAACGCTTTGACGAATGGGCTGACGAAACGCGCGCCCTGCTGGCCGCGGGCTATCCCGTGGACTGCCCCGGCCTTAAGACCCTGGGCTATCCGCAGCTGCTGGATTTCCTGGCGGGCAGGCTTACCCGGTCCGAGGCCATCCACGCTATTACGGGCGCCTCGCTGGCCTATGCCAAGCGCCAGAACACCTGGTTCGGGCGCTACCACAACGCGGTGCTGCTGGAGCTTAAAAGTTTTAAGGACTACGACCCCGCCGCCCTGGCTGAGAGAATGGCCGCCGCATGAAAGCAATACTAGTGAGCGCCGAGCTTAAGAGTTCCCGCGCGCGCGCCAGGGCCGGGGCAAGCACTTCGCTTGAGGAGCTCTGGCGCCTGGCCGAAACCGCCGATATAGAGCCGGTGAAGATGGTAAGCGTGCGGCTGGCCCGCTGGCATGCCGCCACGTTCATAGGCCCGGGCAAGGTGCGGGAGATCAAGGAGCTGGCGGCCGCGGAGGGCGCGGGCGCGCTCATTTTCGACGAGGACCTGAGCCCGGCCCAGCAGCGCAACCTGGAGAAGGAAACGGGCCTGATAGTGGCCGACCGCACGCGGCTGATAATCGAGATCTTCGCGCTGCGGGCCCGCACGCGCGAGGGCATACTGCAGACGCGGCTGGCCAAGTTCTCCTACGCGCTTTCGCGCGTGGCGGGCAAGGGCGGCGGCCTTGACCAGCAGCGCGGCATGATAGGCGGCCGCGGCGCGGGCGAGAAGAAGATAGAGTACGACCGCCGCACGCTGCGCGTAAAGATAGCGGAGCTGCAGAAGGAGATAAGCGCCATAAAGCGCGAGCGCCTTACCCAGCGCGGCCGGCGCGATTCCGTGCCCATGCCGCAGGTCTCCATTGTGGGCTATACCAATGCCGGCAAGTCCACGCTGCTAAATAACCTTACCGGCAACCGCCACGCCATCTACGCCGATAATAAGCTCTTCGCCACGCTTGACCCCTCCACCAAGCGGGTGCGCCTGCCCTCCGGCGGCTGGGCGCTGTTCACTGATACCGTGGGGTTCATCCAGAAACTGCCGCATGCCCTGGTGGCGGCGTTCAGGGCCACCCTGGACGAGATAGGCTACAGCGACCTTATCCTGCATGTGCACAATCTTGCCTCGCCCGACGCCAAGCCGCAGCATGAGGCCGTAAAGGCCGCGCTACGGGAGCTGGGTGCGCGGGAGGTGCCGGTAATAAACGTCTTCAATAAGGCCGACGCCGTAAAGGGCGGGGCCGCAGCGGCCTGGGCGCCGGTGCGCCTGCGCCCGCTGCTGGTTTCGGCGCTTACCGGCCAGGGCGTGCCTGAACTGCTGGCGGCCTGCGAGAAGGCCCTTTCGCTGCGCTGGGGGGAATACACCGTGACCGTGCCTGCCGGCGCCAAGGGCCTTATTAAGGAGATCTACTCCTCCTGCCTGGTAATGAACGCGGATTATTCCCGGGAGGGGGCGCTGCTCAGGTTCAAGGCCACCCCGGAGAACTACGCCCGCATTTTAAAAAAAGTCGCCTCCAGGGTCTAAGCCCGGGCTCCTAGCCGCCCTGCCGTCCTTTTTATATAATCTAAAAAGATGCCACAAGTAAAAATAGGCCTTATGTTTCTGGCAAGCTACCTGCTGGGCGGCATACCCACCGGCTATATAATAGGCCGGCTGCACGGCATAGATATACGCAAGCACGGCTCGGGCAATCCGGGCACGGCCAATGTCTACCGCACCCTGGGCAAGTTCCCCGGCATTATGACCTTCCTGGTGGATTTCCTCAAAGGCTTCATCCCCACCATCATAGCCACGCATTATTTCTTCATCCCCGGCTCCATGGATTTCAGCCGGGGCCACTGGTGGATACCGGTCACGGCCGGCGCGCTGGCCATAGCCGGGCATATCTGGACCATCTTCCTGCATTTCCACGGCGGCAAGGGCGTGGC
>PEXO01000086.1 GCA_002779045.1 Elusimicrobia bacterium CG08_land_8_20_14_0_20_59_10
CCAAGCAGTGCGGCAAGAAGCCGGAGCTGCTTACGGTGGCTGTCGACCCCCCGGTGGGGATAAAGCGCTGAAACGCAAAGGCCTGAAGAAAAAGCCGGACCGCTAGCGGCCCGGCTTCTTCTTTTTACCGGGCGGGACCCAGGTGATAAGCGCTTTGCGTACCGTGGTGAGCTGCCGCACTTTCCCCCCGCGCGTCCCGGCCCGGAGCAGCCGCGTCACCCAGTCCCGTCTTAGAGCCGCGCCGTTCACCTTCATGTTCAGGGCTATGTCGCGCAGCGTTTCCGACGGCGTCGCGCTTTTTGTCCAGCTGTCCTTTATAAGTACCACCCGCGGCCTGCGTCCCAGCTCCTTCAGGGCCTTAAGAACGGGAGCGGCCCCCCGCGGGGCCCTGTATTTCAGCCCGTGCCCGGCGTAGATCTTTTCCAGCAGGGAATTGCGGCGTATTCCCGCCCAGCCGATATAGACGCAGCGCTCCCTTGCGGAAGCTTCCATCTTCAGCAGGTCCGCCTTGTTCTTTATGGCCATTGTCATGGAGGCCAGGGCTATGTCGAACCTGTTCCTGACGGCCGCGGCGGGCAATTTCCCCCAGGCTGAAAGGAAGCAGTCCGCGTTCGCGAGCCCGCGCGCGTTCCTTTCTGCCCGGAAAACGCGCAGCATGGCGGGCGAGGAATCCACCCCGGTAACTCTACCGGCCTTCGCGGCCAGCGGCAGGGCATAAGCGCCGGTGCCGCAGCCTATGTCCAGTATGTCCCTGCCGCGGAAATCAGCGCCCATTTTTTTCAGCAGGCCCAGTATCCGGCGGGTTTTAGCCAGTGTGGAACGTTCGAACGGCAGGGGATAGCCCCGCGCCCTGGCGTTCCAGAATATCTTTTCGTTCTTTGCCGTGGCTTTCATATTAAAGACCCGCTCCGCAGCGGCGCCGGGACGAAGGGAAGATCCGTTCATCCATTATATTAAAAGCGGGCGGCGTTTGCGTTTTGCGTGTGCAAATTTGTTAGAATTCTCTAAGTAGAAAGGCCGGAGCTGGCGCCTGTGCCCGGCCGGACGCGCGGAGAATATAATTTCCCGGGACAAAGAGGCAGGGGTGAAGAGAAACTACTTCCTTATCGCGGTACTGGTCTTATGTGCCGCGTGTTCCCGTCCGGCCGCCGACAATTCCAGGACCATCGTGGTCTGGGAACAGGAAGACGCCCAGGTCGCTCCTTACATAGATTCCGTTTTTGAAGCCTTCAAAAAACTCCCCGAAAATTCCGGTATAGAGATAGTCCGTACCCACTACCAGACCGAGGACCTGCGCCAGCAGTTCCAGGCCGCTTCCCTGGCCGGCGTGCCGCCGGACCTCCTGCTCGGACCTTCGGATACGGCCGGGCTATACGCCGTGTCGGGCTTTATTATGCCGCTGGACGGCCATTTCGATTTCTCCCGCTTTAACAGGCCCGTGATGGAAGCCATAACCCTGGACGGGCATTCCTGGGGCGTGCCGGTCTCTAACGGCAACCACCTGATGATGTTCTATAATAAGAAGCTGGTAAAATCCCCCCCTAAGACCACTGACGAGCTTTTTGCCTACTGCGCGGGCCCGGCTAAACAGCTCAAGCTCGAGCGCTGTATAGCCTTCGACATGGGAGAACCTTTCTGGCTGATGCCCTGGCTGGGCGCTTTCGGAGGCTGGCCCATGGAGGGCAAGAAGCCCACGCTGGACACCCAGGCCATGCGCGACACCGTGAATTTTTACCTGGACCTCAAGTATGAAAAAAAGTACGTTCCCATGGAATGCGACTATAACTGCATGGACTCCCTGTTCAAGGAGGGCAAAGCAGCGTTCATCATAAACGGCGACTGGGCCATTTCCCTGTACCAGAAACATTTCAAGAAGGATTTCGGCCTCTGCATTATCCCCAGGCTTTCAAAGACCGGGCTTTATCCCTCGCCCATGGTGAGCGGGAAGTATTTTATGGTAAGCGCGGGCGCCAAGCCCGAAAAACTGGCCATACTCAAACGCCTGCTTGAGTTCTACACGTCCAAAGAGAACCAGGTTAAGCAGTACCAGGTCCTTACCCGCCTTCCCGCCCTTAAGGCGGCGGGTGCCGCCCCGGAGATCACTTCCGACGAGGTTTCACGTATCTCCCTGGACCAGATCCTGAAGGGCCGGCCCATGCCCATGGCCACCGAGATGCGGGCCGTCTGGGATTCCGCCCGGAATTACCTGGGCCTGGCAACCACGCGCAAGATGGACGTGGATACCGCCGTGCGCAGGATGCAGGAGAACGCGGATAAGAAGATAGAGGAAATGAACCAGTAACAATCGGGCATCATGAATCGGGAATCGAAAATCGGGGATCGGGAAGCATGAAGCGTTAAAAAGACGAGAATGGAAATTTTAAAATCGATATACGAAGTAGTCTGGTTCATCCTCCTCGTAGCCGCGGGCGTGGCCGCGCTGGAAGGCTATTTCTACGCGCATTTCAGGTTCTATTCCCGCTCCTGGTTCTTTCCCGCCGCCCTCGCAGTAGTTCCCGTCCTGGCGCTGGCGGTCTTCGGCGGTCTGCTGGGCGGTTATACCTTCAGGCTCTGGCTTTATTGCCTGCTGGCCGAGGCCGCGATAGCCGCTTTTTTTCGTTTTGCGGTGAAGGGGCGGCATACCGCTGCCTACCTGCTGCTCGCCCCCGCTTTTGTGGGCCTGGCGCTGCTGCTGGTGTATCCCTTTGTCTTCGAGGTCTACCTTTCCTTCCACGACCTGAAGCTTACCACCATCATGATGTGGAAGAATACCGGGACGCTCCCCTTCGTGGGGTTCGACCAGTATATCAAGGTCTTCACCACCTCTCCCCTTTCGGAGGTGACCTTCTGGGAACTGCTGCTCCGCACGCTGGTGTGGACCTTCTCCAACGTCTTTTTTCACGTTGTCGGCGGGTTTATCCTCGCCCTGATGCTCAACAACCACATCCGCTTTAAGGGTTTCTACCGCACCCTGCTGGTGATCCCCTGGGCCATGCCGCAGGTGGTGGCGGTGCTGGCCATGCGCGGTGAGTTCCATTCCAGCAACGGCTTTGTGAACATCATGCTGGTGAAGATAGTGGAGCAGTTCCCCTTCCTGGCCGGCCTGGGCGTGGGCCCGGTGCAGTGGCTGACGGATTACCCGCTGCTTACCTGTACGCTGATAAATGTCTGGCTGGGTATCCCCTTCATGATGGTGGTCATTCTCGGCGGCCTCCAGTCCATTTCCAGTTCCTATTACGACGCGGCGGATATCGACGGGGCCTCCTATCTGCAGAAGCTGCGCTTCATAACGCTGCCGCTGATACGCCCGGTGATGATGCCGGCGGTGACGCTGGGCACCGTCTGGACCTTCAACAATATAAACGTGATTTACCTGGTTACCGGCCAGGCGGGCGGCACCGAGCAGGCGGATATCCTGGTGTCGGCGCTGTACAAGGCGGCGTTCACTTACAACCGCTACAGCTATTCGGCGGCCTTCGCCATAGTGGTGTTCGCCATGCTGTTCTTTTTCTCCGTGTTTTACCTGAAGAGTTTTGACGCCGTTAAGGACGAGCGCTGACCTATGAAGAAAGGAATGTCCCCGACCGCGAAGAAAAGACTGCTTAAGCATGTTCTTCTGCATGCCGGCATCATCCTGTTCGCGGCCATCTGCGTGTACCCGCTGTTCAGGATCTTTTCCGTTTCCCTGCGCCCGGGGGACAAGCTGGTCTCCCTCGACCTGTCCCTTATCCCCGACGGCGCGACCTTCATCTCCTACGCGAAGCTGCTGCGCGATACCATGTTCCTGCGCTGGTTGTGGAACTCGCTCATCATAACGCTGGCCACCTCTTTTATTGGCGTCTCCCTGGCTTCCACCGCGGCCTACGCCTTTTCCCGCTTCCGCTTCCCCGGTAAGAAGGTCGGGATGATACTGCTGCTTTCCAGCCAGATGATCCCCGCGGGCATGCTTATCCTGCCCCTTTTCCTGATGATCATGAAGCTCAACCTCATGAACACCTACCTAGGCATGATCATCGCCTACTCGGTCTCCTCGCTGCCCTTCAGCATCTGGATACTCAAGGGCTACTACGATACCATCCCCCGCTCCCTGGAGGAAGCGGCCTTGGTGGACGGCACCAGCCAGGTGGGGGCCTTCTGGCGCATCATACTGCCGCTGTCCACCCCGGCGCTGAGCATCGCCTTCCTTTTTAATTTTACCACCGCCTGGAACGAATACCTGGTGGCCCGCGTGGTGCTGTTCAGTTCCCAGCAGTACACCTGGACGCTGGGCCTGTTCGAGCTGCAGGGCCAGTATATAACCCAGTGGGGCATGTTCGCCGCCGGTTCGATGCTGGTTACCATCCCGGTATTGTGCGTGTTCCTGTATTCGTCAAAGTGGCTCATTTCCGGCCTTACGCTGGGCAGCGTGAAAGG
>PEXO01000036.1 GCA_002779045.1 Elusimicrobia bacterium CG08_land_8_20_14_0_20_59_10
CTGCATGGCGCGCGTGCCCTTCAGGAGCAGTATAAGGCGGTACACGATGTAGTACACCGCGAAAATATCCGCCAGCTGGTTAATGTGGTGCAGATACATCAGTCCCTTTTCTTCAGGCCGCCTTAGCCGCCGCGACAAGTATCTGTTCGATTTCCGCCGCGTCTATCACCTCGTTCTCTATCAGCCGCGCGGCTATGGCATCCAGCCCGGCCCGGCTTTTAGTAATGGCTTCCTTGGCCTTTAAATAACAATCGCCTACTATGCGCTGTATCTCTTCGTCCACTATGCGGGCTGTTTCATTGGAATAGCTGGGAGAGCGCATCAGATCGCGGCCAAGGAACACCTCGGACTCGTCCTTTTTGAGCGAGAGCGGCCCTATCTTTTCGCTCATGCCGAACTCAAGCACCATCTTCTGCGCATAACCGGAGACCTTCGCCAGGTCGTCGTGCGCGCCCGTGGTTATTTCCCCGAAAACTATCTCCTCGGCGGCCCGGCCTCCCAGCAGCACGCAGAGACGGTTCAGGATATCCGACTTGGAGGTGAGGTACCTGTCCTCTATCGGCAGCTGCAGCGTGTAGCCCAGGGCCGGGCCGCGGGGGATTATGGAAACCTTGTGCACCGGGTCGCAGCCGGGCAGGGATTTGGCCACCAGAGTATGACCGGCCTCGTGGTAGGCCACCAGCTTCCTTTCATGCTCGGAGATAACCCTGGACCTGCGCTGCGGGCCGGCCAGCATCTTCTCTATGGCTTCCTCCAGGTCAAGCATATCCACTCCTTTCTTTTCCTTCTTCGCGGCCAGGATAGCGGACTCGTTGACGATATTGGCCAGGTCCGCGCCGACGAACCCCGGCGTATGGCGCGCTATCACGGAAAGGTCGGCCGCCGCATCCAGCTTTATTTTGCGGGAATGCACGGTCAGTATTTCCAGGCGGCCTTTTATATCCGGCACAGGCACGTTTATGCGCCGGTCGAAACGGCCGGGCCGCAGCAGCGCCGTATCCAGCACGTCGGGGCGGTTGGTGGCGGCTATAAGAATGATCCCCTCTTTGGATTCAAAGCCGTCCAGCTCCACCAGTATCTGGTTCAGGGTCTGCTCACGCTCGTCGTGCCCGCCGCCTATGCCGGCGAAGCGCGAACGCCCCACCGCGTCCAGCTCGTCCACAAAAATTATGGCCGGCGCGCTCTTCTTGGCGCGCTCGAACAGGTCGCGCACGCGGCTGGCGCCCACGCCCACGAACATCTCGACGAATTCAGAGCCGGAGGAGGTGAAGAACGGCACGCCGGCCTCGCCGGCCACCGCGCGGGCCAGCAGCGTTTTTCCGGTACCCGGAGGACCGTAAAGCAGCACGCCCTTAGGCAGCTCTCCGCCCAGCTGCCGGTACTTCTTCGGGTTCTTGAGGTAATCGACTATATCCTTCAGCTCTTCCTTGGTCTCATCGCAGCCGGCCACGTCCTTGAACGTGGTCTTGCTCTTCTTCAGGTCCTGCTGGCGGGCCTTGGACTTGCCGAAGGACATGGCCTGCTTGCCGCCCATCTGGGCCTGCTTGATGAACAGGAACCACCACAGGAAGACGAAAAGCAGTATCCAGCCGATATTGAGCACCAGGCTGGCTATCCAGCTGCGGTCCGCCTCGGCGGAGAACTCGGAGACCCCGGCGGTCTCCATGTCCTCTATCAGCTTGGCGTCCGTCATCGGGATGGTCCTGAAATTGACCGTTTTAAGCCCGTCCGTCACCTCTCCCCTGATCAGGTCCGGCCGGATGGAGACTTTGGCAATGTGCTTTTCGCGCAGCTCCTTTTTGAATTCGGAGTAGGGGAGGACGCGCTCGCGCTCGGCGCCTTTCATGCTCTGGTAAACCGCCACGAAAAGCATAAAAGAAAGCATCCAGAACAGGAGCTGTCGGAAATTCTTTTTTAGCGGCATGGGTCCTTTCCTTGTCCCACTATAACGGAGGCCTTAAGCACTCCGATGTAGGGGAGATTGCGGTATATCTCGTTGTAGTCCAGCCCGTAGCCGACCACGAACTTGTCCGGAATGGTAAAACCGGAATATTTAAGCGGTACCTTCGCCTTGCGGCAGCTGGGCTTGTCGAGCAGCGTACAGATCTCCAGCGACCGCGGGCGGCGGGTCTTGAGGTTCTGGAGCATATAGTGCATCGTCAGGCCGGAATCTACGATGTCCTCGACTATTATCACGTCCCGCCCTTCGATATTCTCTTTCAGGTCCAGTATGGTGCGCACCACCCCGGTGGACTGCGCTCCCGAATAAGAAGAAAGCATCATGAAGTCCAGGCGCGTATCGATTGAGATATTCTTGGCCAGGTCGGACAGGAACAGCACGCAGCCCTTCAGCACGCCTATCAGCGTGACGCAGCGGCCGGCATAATCGGCCGAAATCTGCTCACCCAGCTTCTTTACGCCGGCCTCCAGATCGCGCTTTGTGATCAGGATCTCTTCCAAATCCTTGTGCATAGCAGTATATTTTAGTTTTTTTGGCGTCTCTTTGCTAATTAAATCAATAGCAGCCGGAGCCCGGGATAGTCCCGGGCTCCGGCTCCACGGACGGGAAAGACCCGCCTACTTCCGCGGGGAAAGCTGCTCGTAGAAATATTCCGACATTAGCCGCGACAGCCAGCCGGGCTTCTCCTCCAGCTCCTTCGCGGAATTAACCCGCTTGGCTATGGAGACATCTTGCGCGAAGGCCGCATCCAGCTGCGCCACAGAAGCGCGGTCCAGCACGTTCACGTTGAGCTCGCTGTCGGAGCGCTCGCCGCGCGGATGCAGGTTATAAGAACCGATGCTGGCGAATTCGCCGTCAACCGTCATGAACTTTGAATGCAGCGTCTGCCCCTCGCCCTGCTTCAGGTACACTTTAGCGCCGGCCTGGACCAGCGGCATCAGGCACTTGGCCATGGCGTCAACTATAGGCTTGCCCTCGGAGTCTATACTTTCCTTTGAATTGGTGAGGAGATTGACCTCCACGCCGCGGTCAAGAGCCTCTATCACGGCCTGGGAGACCACCGGGATGGCCACGAAGTAGGCGTTCTCTATGTTTATGGTCCTGGTCGCGCCGTACATGGCTTTGATTATGCTCACAAGTATCGGGGAGGTTTTGGGCGGGTTGGCAAGGACCACGGAGACCCGGGCGCTGCCGCCCTCGAAGTCGGAATTCTGCGGGCCGCGCGTGTCCACGGATTTAAAGGGGAGCTTCTTTTTAGAGACATTGGCGTTCCACTCGGCGCCAATGAGTTTCTTGGCCTCCAGGACGGCCGAACCGGAGAAGAGCACGTCGGTGTCGCGCCACTTTACGCTGCCCGAGCCTTTGTGGGAATACACGTCGCCGAAGTTCATGCCGCCGGCCACCGCATATTTATCGTCCGCTATCATTACCTTCACGTGCCAGATATCGGCGGAGCGGTCAGCGTCGTTATGCCGCAGCACTTCCACTCCGGCTTTCTCCAGAAGCTTCAGCACTTTGCGGCCGTGGCTGGAGGAAACGGAATTATCCACCATCACCTGCACGCTCACACCCTGCTGCTTCTTCTTAATAAGCATCTGCGCGGCTTCGTAACCGGTGGTGTCGTCATAGAAAGCCCAGCTTGATATGAGGAGGCTCTTTTTCGCGTTCTTTATCAGGGAATCCTTAACGCTGAACGCTTCGGGACCGTCTATCAGGAAACGCGCGTAATTGCCGCCGCTGAAACGCGCGCCGGTAGCGTTCTCAAATTCACTTATGAACCCGGCGTCGGTGAACAGCGAAGGCTGGCCGGCCCGGCGGGCCGGGAAGGCCGCGGACCTGGAGGCTTTTAGAACGCGGTCGGAGATCTCTTCGAAGGAGGCAGGTTTTTCCGTACCCGGCAGCCAGCCGGTATCGGAGACCTTGGATTTCAGCGTGTTCCAGATGGTTACGGCCAGCCCAACGTACGAAGCGGGTTCGGTACCGGAGAATTCCGAAGGGACGGAGATTCTTTCATCGGATAATTCGGGAACGGAATACTTTAGATTCACGGGAACGGGCCGGCTTACCATAGGGACCTGGCAAGAAGACCGGTACGAGGCGTCCTGCCGCACCGGGTAGTCCTCATAAACACTTATGCCGAGGGCTTCGGCCGTCTTTGAGATCTTGGCGTTATAGTCGCCCGGGGCCTTGTTGGAGCCGCTGTAAACCGCCTGGGCTGATGCGAAATAGGGGAGAAGAATGAACGAAACTGCGAGAGAAATGGCGGGTTTCTTTATTTGCATACCAATAGTGTACGGCCTGCCCGGGACCTTTCACAGGGCCGGAGAGGCAAGAAACACGTAAAAAAGGACCTATAAAGACATAGGCCCTTCTTAGGAAGCGTAACGAAATAACTGAAGCATTTGGAGGCTCAGATTTGAGGCGGATGCGAGGCGCGACGAACGA
>PEXO01000310.1 GCA_002779045.1 Elusimicrobia bacterium CG08_land_8_20_14_0_20_59_10
ATTTCCTGCACCGGGGGCTTAGCCTCAACGTCGGCCGGTTTTGTGTTTTCTTCTGTCATACACTCCACTCCTTGAACTGACCTCACCCGGCGGAAAGCGCCCGTTTGACGACGGACTTTCCGCGCGGTTAAAAAACGGCGAACAAACCGCTCCGGGGTCGCAAGGGCCCCGGTTCGGCAGAACTTATATTTTTAGTTTCTATGATTAACCCGCAGGCGGAGGGAATCAAGGCCGCTCCGTCTATAGGGCCGCCGCCCGTATTCCGAAGAACGCGGCGGCGTAATAATAAAAACTTCTTTTCAAAGAAACCGCGGCGTTGCCGCAGTTCACTACAGATTTAATTATAACAAAACATCCAAAAAGTGTCAAAGGAAATCTTGAACTGCCCTAGAGCGGTACGGCAAAAGCCAGCACATGTCCATCCGGGTCAAGGCAATATGCGGCTTTATGTCCCCAGTCCCTGGGCTGCAGGGGACTGAGTTCCCGGGCGCCCGCGGCCAAAGCCCGGACATGGTATATTTCCGGCTCCGGGACGGTCAGGTACACCTCGGCCCTGGGCACCCCCCACGCGGTTTCGGGGTCGGGCAGGTCTGGAAGCAGTTTTTTTATGCCTTTTTCGGGCATTAGGCCAAGAATACAGCCCTCCGAAAGCTCGAATTCGGTCATACCCGGCACATCCAGTCTCGGAGCTTTTCCCAGGGTAATGGCATAGAATTCCCGGCTTTTCGTTTGGTTCCTTACATAAAAGATTAAATTGATTATCATATAAATATCTATATTATATAGTAGCGTCAACTTAACACCCTGGATCTTTTCAACCGATATGAGTAATAACAGGCTACCAAATTTAAAGCCCAGCCCCCGATTATCCCCGCTATGCCCGACCTCCCTATAGCCGCCAACAATCCCTGTGTCGCCGCGTTCAATGCGGTCGAAAACACTGAAACAACCAGTGAAAAGCAGAAAAAGTACAGGGCGGACTTGCGCAGCCTGACCAGTGCCACGGCACCCGCAAGATTAGCGCACAATATCAGCGCGCTGGAGACATAATCGAACATGTCCAGCGTGGCCACATAATCCAGCTGGAGCCTGCTCAGAGCCACTTTCCCGCCCAACAAGATCGCATAGGCGAGAATGAGCCAGGCTCCGCCGGCGAAATATATCACGGCTATCGCCCATCTCCAGAACCCGCCGCCCGCCGGCTTTTTTCCGGCCTTCTCCGGTTTAGTCATAGCTTCAACGTCCATGGATAATATATTAGACTGCGGCGCCGGTTGTCAAATATCCGGGAATTCCGCCGGCTGCCTTGTCGCCGGCGTGCGGTGGAGCCGGAGAGCCGTCCGGGGAAGCACCCCGGACGGCCCGATTAAACGTCTCCCGGCATACTGCCGGAACCGCCGCCTCTCTCTCTTCCTTGTGAACCCCGTCGAAACATTGCTAAAATGAAAAGAGCGTCGTTCATCTGTCGGTAAATGCGCCCATATCTCAACGGATAGAGTCCCAGCCTGCGAAGCTGGTTATCCAGGTTCGATTCCTGGTGGGCGCACCAAAGTTCCTTCCACCTATGCCTGAAAATAAAAAAGAAAAGAAACCGGGAACCAAAACCGGCCGCTACGTCTATGACAAGACGCTCGGCAAGGTCGTAAAGATTTCGGACAAGATCCCCGGGCTGAAGAAAGCCGGCAACGGCGGCGGCGCCTGCCCGATGAACCCGGGCGGGCACAAATGCAACGGCTGCTGCGGCCACGGATAGCCGGCGGCCGCGGGTTAATAAAATATTTTTCAGAGCTTCGGAGATAGCTCCGGCCCCTGCCGTCCCGCACCAGGACCAGTTGGAGAGCGTGCCCCGGAGGAAGATATGTTCAAGGTCAACGAATATTTCGGCGGCAAGGTAAGCTCCATAGCTTTTGGATCGGCCTCCTGCCCCGCAACTGTGGGCGTCATGGCCCCTGGCGAATACGAGTTCGGCACCGCCAAGAAGGAGCGCATGACCGTGGTGGACGACAAGCTCACAGCAAAGCTTCCCGGTGATACGGCCTGGAAAGACTACGGCCCCGGAGACACCTTCACCTTGGCCCCGGATAAGAAATTTCAAATGAAAGTCGGGCGGGACACCGCCTATCTCTGCCTCTACACGGACTGAGAACTTCATCATGACGACCAACAAAATAAGCAGGTTCCTTCTGGGAATAGCCGGCGGTTCAGGTTCGGGCAAAACCACACTGGCGACAAAGCTGATAGAGGAATGCGGCAAGACAGGCATTTCCGGCCGGATAGTATCGCTGGACAACTACTACAGGCCGCTGGACCACCTGAAGTTCGAAGAGCGCAAAGCCTACAATTTCGACCACCCGAACGCCATAGACTCCGTACTGGCTTTCAGGCATATACAGGCCCTCCGCAACGGTAAAGCGATAAAACAGCCGATATACAATTTCAAGGAACATACCCGCGCCCCCGAAACCACCCCCTGCGCGCCGACCAAACTTATTATAGTCGAGGGGCTCTACACGCTGTATTTCCCGAAATTCCTCTCCATCTGCGATTACAAGATCTTCGTTTCCACGGGCATGGTGACCGCCATGCTGCGCCGCGTGCAGCGTGATATAAGCGAAAGAGGCCGCACCATTGAGGATACCAAGCACCAGATCCTCTCCACGGTGATGCCGATGTACGAAACCTATGTGAAGCCCACGCAGCGCAATGCGCACTTTTCGATAAACTGGGAAGGCGAAGAGATCCCGGGAAAAGCCACCGAAGGCCTGGTGCGCATGCTGCGCGACCACTTCCGCTGAACCCGGGCGAAGCGCCGCGGCCCGGGCGGCCCGGGCACCCCCGTGAGAAACGGATTTATTGTATAATTAGCGTACGGACTTGATCCCGAAAGGACAGGTACCGGGTTATGAAACGATCTTACGGCATAGCCGGCAACGGCCGGGCATCCACACACCTTCAGGCCTATTTCAGGCTCCTTAAAGTTCCATATATTCTTTGGCACAGGGGCTCCGGGCTCCGCCCCGAAGCGGTCCTTGGCTGCTGCTCCACCGTATTCATTCTTATAAAGGACGGCGCTATCGGGCCGTTCATCTCTTCCAACACTTTTCTGAAAGGCAGGACCCTTATACATTTTTCCGGCAGCCTCGACATAAAAGACGCTTTTTCCATGCATCCCTTCATACCGCTTTGCGCCAGGCCGCTGTCCCTGGCGGAGTACCGTCGTATCCCGTTCGCGCTGGACCGCGGCGTCCCGCTTAAGACGCTTGTGCCGGAATTCGTCAACCCGGTCCTCAGAATAAAAAAAAGCAAGCAAAAACTCTACCACGCCCTGTGCGTACTGGGCGCGAACCTGCCGGTCATCCTGTGGCAAAAGACCCTGAAGGACCTGAACGGGAAATTCGGCGTACCGCGCGCCTTGGTGGAGCGCTATTTCCAAGCGGCACTGGATAACTTCAAGAACAGTCCCGCCGGTTCGCTGAGCGGACCTTTTTCCCGCGGCGACGCGCGCACCATCGCCGCGGACCTCGGGGCGCTTTCCGGCGACCCCTTCAGGGAAGTCTACGCCGTCTTTTCACGGCTGGAGAACCGCAAATGAAAATAACGGATTTTTATAATTACAAAAAACCCGGCCGCAAGATCTCGATGATCACGGCCTACGACTACACCCTGGCCGCGCTAGCCGCGGAGTCGGCGGTCGACTGCATTCTGGTCGGGGACAGCCTGGCCATGGTCATGCACGGCCACTGCTCCACCATTGCGGCTACGGTGGACATGATGGCCCTGCACACTGCGGCCGTCTCCAGGGCGGTGAAACACAAACTGGTAGTGGCCGACCTCCCTTTCCTCTCCATGCGCAAGGGGCTCGGCCCCGCCATGGAGGCCGTTGAAAAACTGGCCCGGGCCGGGGCGCGGGCGGTAAAAGCAGAAGGCCTGGACGGGCACGGTGAAATAATCTCCCATATAATAGGCTCGGATATGCCGGTGATGGGACATCTCGGGCTCACTCCCCAATCCGTCAACAAATTCGGCGGTTATAAGGCGCAGGGCGGGGACCCGGCCTCGGCGCAGCACCTGACCGACCAGGCACTGGAGCTGGAGCGGCTGGGCTGCTTCGCGCTGGTGCTGGAATGCGTACCGGAAATGCTGGCCGAGCGGATAACCGGCCTGCTGAAGATACCGGTGATAGGCATCGGCGCGGGGTCCTTCACTGACGGCCAGGTGCTGGTGCTGCAGGATATGCTGGGCCTGTACGGCGCGCCCCCCCCCTTCGTAAAAAAATACATGGACGGCCGCCGGCTGGTGGTGGAAGCGCTTAACAATTTCGACAGCGAGGTAAAGAACCAGGTTTTACCCGAACGCGGACCCCGCGTTGTTTCCGGAGCCGCGGCGCAGGGTGAGTGAAAAGAACATGGAAATAGTGAGAGGAACGGCTAACTGGACGAAGCTCAGGGCCGGCCCGCGCTTCGCCGGCAAGACCATCGGCTTCGTGCCCACCATGGGCGCCCTGCATGCGGGGCACCTCTCGCTGCTGAAGCGCGCCAGGCGCGGGAACGAGCTGACCGTGGCCAGCATTTTCGTCAACCCCGCGCAGTTCAACGACCCGCGCGACCTGCGGCGCTATCCGCGCACGCTGGCCGGGGATATAAAGGAACTGGAGAGGGAAAACACTGATTTCCTGCTGCTGCCCGAAGCGCGGGAGCTGTACCCGGACGGCTACAGGTTCCGGCTTATCGAAACCGCCGAAAGCAAGGCGCTGTGCGGCGCGCACAGGCCGGGCCACTTCGCGGGCGTTCTGACCGTGGTGCTGAAACTGCTTAACCTGGTCCGCGCCGACAGGGCCTATTTCGGCGAGAAGGATTACCAGCAGCTGCGCCTTATCCGGGGGATGGCGGAGACTTTCTTCATCGGCACAAAAATAGTTCCCTGCCCGACGCTGAGGGAACCTGACGGCCTGGCTATGAGCTCGCGCAATCTGCTGCTGGGGCCGGAGGAGCGGGAACTGGCCCCGGCCCTGTACAGGGCGCTGCGCTCCCGGGCCCGGCCGGCTGAAATAAAAAAGCGGCTGACCGCGCTCGGCTTCGCCCCGGAATATGTTGAGGAACGCTGGGGCCGCAGGTTCGCGGCGGCCAGACTAGGAAAAGTGAGACTTATAGACAATGTCAAACTTGCGTTTGTGCCGTAACGAACACGGTGTGCCCGGACGGCCAAACTTGCGTTTGTGCCGTAACGAACACGGTGTGCCCGGACGGCCAAGAGCTAAAAATAATATCCTGTTCCAGCTTACCGGCTCCATAGCCTGCTACAAAGCCTGCAATGTCATTTCAAGACTGGTGCAGGAAGGCTGCGAGGTCAAGACCGTAGTATCGGCGAACGCCCTGAAGTTCATCGGCAAGTCCACGCTGGAAGGGCTCTCCCATAACGCCGTATACACGGATACCTTCGAGGACAGGTCGGCGCTGGAGCATATAGCCCTTACCAAGTGGCTGGACCTGGCTATAATCTGCCCCGCCACCGCCAACATCATCAACAAGCTGGCGGCGGGGATAGGCGACGACTATATCTCAACCGTCTTCCTGGCTTTCGACTTCGCCAAGCCCTACCTGGTAGCCCCGGCCATGAACCGGAACATGTGGGCGCACCCGGCCACGAAGCGTTCGACAGGAATACTGCGAGGCTGGGGCGTAAAGATGCTGGGCGCCGGCACCGGTTACCAGGCCTGCGGCGACAAAGGCGCGGGCAGGCTGCTGGAGCCGGAAGCCATCTATAAGGAGATAAGGAAAAACTTATGAGGGTTCTTCTGACCTTCGGCGGGACGCGGGAATATATAGACGCGGCCCGCTTCATAACCAATCTGAGCACCGGCCGGACCGGTCGCATAATAGCGCAGCACTTCGCCGCGCGCGGCTGCAGCACCGTCTGCCTCCGCGCCCAAAGCGCCGAACGGCCCGCCGGGAAGAATATCAGCGAAGAAGAATTCACCAGCTTTAAAGACCTGGACCGGGAATTGAGACGGCTTTTAAGGACGCGGGCTTTTGACGCCGTGATACACCTGGCCGCCGTCAGCGATTATTCCCCCGCCTTCATAGAAGCCGGCGGCAAAAGGCTAAGGCCCGGCCGCGCCATCAAGCTGGATTCCGGCGAACCGGTCATGAAGCTTGTCCTGAAAAGAAATTTCAAAATAATAGAGCGGATAAAAAAATACGCGGCCGCCGGGAAAAAGCCCGCGCCGCTGCTGATAGGGTTCAAGCTTACCACGGGCGCCGCGGCCGCGCGCGTTCTTGAGAAAGTCCGCGCCCTGGCTTCGGCCGACCTTGTGGTGCATAATGACCTGGCCGGGATGAAGAAGCGGCATGTTTTTAATATCTACAGGGACGGCGCCAGGCTGGCCGGCTGCGTCGGACCGGAGGAACTGGCGGACCTGCTTTATGCGGCTGTCAGAACGAAAATGGAGGCGATATGCTCTTAGCGCTGGATGCGGGGAATACGCAGCTCTTCGGCGGCGTGTTCAGGGAAGACAAACTGCTGGCCAGGTTCCGCGGGACTTCGGGCAGCTCTACTTCTGACGAGTTCGGGACTTTCTTCAAGGGCGTGCTGCGAGAGAACGGCATTGACCCGAAAGAGATCACCGAACTGGCCATCTGCTCGGTGGTGCCGGAGCTTATCTACCCGCTCCGCCAGGCCTCGCTTAAATATTTCAGCCTTGAGCCTTTTCTGCTGCAGGGCGGCATAAAGACCGGCCTGAACATAAAATACAAGAACCCGGCAGAGGTGGGCGCGGACAGGATAGCCAATGCCATAGCCGCCTCCGGCCTGTTCCCGGCCAAAGATCTGGTCATAGTGGACCTGGGCACGGCCACCACCTTCTGCGCCGTTTCAAAAAAGAAGGAATACCTGGGAGGCGTGATAATGCCTGGCCTGCGCATCTCCATGGAAGCGCTGGCCTCCAGGACGGCCAAGCTCCCGCGCGTGGAAATAGCCAGGCCCGCCGAACTGGTAGGCAGGACCACGGTGGATTCCATACAGTCCGGCCTGTACTACTCAAGCCTCCTGTCCATCCGGGGCATAGCCGCCAAGATAAAAAGCGATTATTTTTCGGAGGAGGCGCTGGTGATAGGCACCGGCGGCTTTTCAAAGCTGTTCGAGGACGCGGGGCTGTTCGACCGCATCGTCCCGGACCTGGTACTGCTGGGCATAGCCGCGGCCGTGCGCCTTAACAAGGAGCGGGATAAAATATGATAAGAACTCTGATGAAGTCCAAAATACACCGGGCCAGGGTGACACGAACGGATATCAACTACAACGGCTCCATCACCATAGACCGCGGTTTTTGCGCTAAGGCGGACCTGCTGGAACACGAGAAGGTGGATATTTATAACGTGAACACCGGCGCCAGATTCTCCACTTACGTACTGTACGGCGATAAGGGGGTCATAGGAGTGAACGGGGCGGCCGCCCGGCTGGCGCAGAAGGACGACCTTGTAATAATAGTTTCATACGCGCAATACGCTCCCGGTGAGTGGGCCGGTCACGAACCCCTTGTTCTGACCGAAGAAGAATGTAAAAAGCGGCAGGCTGCCCCGGCACTCTGAGCCGTACCGGTAAAGATAAAAGTCCTCCGCCCCAGAGGACTTGTTCTCCTTGTACGGACGCGTAAAGAATCGCGCTCTCTTGTCTGACTTATCTTTTTTTCATGACCCTCAATATTAATATAATAAAACGATACTATGCCTTTTCCCCTGCCGCGCTCATTTCTTGCCGTCTGCCTGGCAGCCGCTTTAGCCGCGCCGGCTGTTTTTGCTTCCGGACCCGGCACGGGCGCGGCCAATTTTCTTAAGATCCCGGTCGGCGCGCGAGAAACGGCGCTGGGAGGGGCCTTAACCGCCGCGGCCGATAACGCGAATGCGGTCTTTTACAACCCGGCCGGCCTGGGCCAACTGAAGGCCGTGGAGATCTCTTATTCCTACAATAATTACATCTCCGGCATTTCGCAGCAATGGCTGGCCGCCGCCATTCCGGCGCAAAACGGCGCGTGGGGTGCGGGCCTCAACTATCTTAACATCGGGGCTTTTCCCTCCTATGACGATTCGGACAACAGGACCGGTTCCGTTTCGGCTTACGACCTGGCCGCGTACCTGGGCTATGGCAGCGGTTTTAATACGGGACTGCACCTGGTGTCCTCTGTCCGTTACGGCGCCGCGGTCAAACATATAAAACAAAAACTCGACGACCAGGACGCCTCCGGTTTCGGGGCCGACGCGGGATTGCTGCTGCTGACCGGACTGCGTAATTTATCCCTGGGCCTGGCTTGGGAGAACCTGGCCGCCAGCCGCCTGGATTTCATAAATGCGGGCGCGAAACCGCCGCGGAAGTTCAAGACGGGTGCCTCTTACTTCGTAAAAGGACCTCAGCTTTCCACCCTGCTTTCGCTGGATTTCGGCTTCCCGGAGGACGGGCCGCGCTATGTTTCGGCCGGGATGGAGAATTCCCTTTACGGCCTGGTCTCGCTGCGGGTCGGCTACAGCTCTTTTGGGGACCTGTCCAACGGCTTAAGTTTCGGCCTGGGACTGGGCCTGCCCTCCCGCGGCGGGAGTGAAATACGGGCGGATTATTCTTACGGTTCCACCTACGACCTCGGCAACATGCATAAATTCGGCCTGTCCTGCCGTTTCGGCGCCCCGGAATCCGCGCAGGAAAAGGCTCCGGCAGCGGCCCCGGAGAAGGCTCCGGCGACGGTCCCGGAGAAGGCGGAAGGGATAGAAAGCCTGCTGGTGCCGCTTTACGGGCCGGACCCGGAGAGCTCAAAGGCTGCCGCCGAGAGCCTTGCCAGGCTGGGATATCCCAGGGCTATCGAGCATTTAATAATGCTGTTGTCGTCGGAGATAACTGAATGGCGGCTGTCAGCCGTCTGCGGTCTGGCTCTCAGCGGGGACAGCCGCGCCCCCGAAGAACTGGAAAAAGCGCTGCGCGACCACGAGCCCGAGGTCAGGCTGCGGGCGGCGCTTGCCATAGGCGGCCGGGGAGATACCTCACAGGTCGCGGCTCTGGAAGAGGCGCTGAAGAAAGAGGAATCCGAGCAGGTTAAAAGCGCCATATTGGAGGCGCTGTCAAAGCTGGCCGCCGTGAGCGGCGCAGGGGAGCCCGGGATATGAGCCGCAAAAGGATTTCGGCCCTGAACTTTGCCGCCGCCCTGCTGGCCGCTGCGCATTTCGCCTCTCCTGCCGGCGCCGTCATGAACGGCGGGGTGTTCAGTGTGCCTGTCCTGGCCGTCCTTTCCGGCGGTTTGCAGTCCTCCGGAGGCGCTTTTACGGTCTCGGGGGTCAATATGGGCGGCCCGTCTTTTTCCTCTTCGAACCTGAGCGGGGGCAGTTTCGACCTGGCCACGGGAGCCGCGCCCGCCATTATCATAATAGAGACCGCCCGCGCTAACCTCGTCTCCGCGCATTGTTACCCCGTGCCTTTCAAGCCTTCGGCCGGACATACGAGCATAATTTTCACCGCCCTCACGCGCTTGGCCAGCGTGCGGATCTATACCATTAGCGGCGAACTTGTCCGCAGCCTGGAGAAGAACGACCTGGGGGAGACGCTGGAATGGGACGTGAAGAACTCCCAGGGCCGGAACGTCGCCAGCGGCGTCTACATTTTCACCGTTAAGAGCGGCAGCCAGAAAGCCTCTGGCAAACTCATGATAATATGGTAGCCTGCCCCCGGAGATGAACCCATGATCGGAAATAACCCTGTATTCAAATACGCGCTCCTTCTGCTGCTGGCGCTTGGCGCTTTCCCGGGGCTCCTCGACGCCGGGGTACCGCTTAAAATGAACTTCCAGGGCCGTCTTAATGAGAGCGGCGAGCCGGCCGAGGGGGCGAAAACCTTTATCTTCAAGATCTACGACGCTTTGTCCGACGGCAGCCTGGTCTGGACCAGCCAGGCCCAGGCCGTGGCTGTTTCCCAGGGCATATTCAGCGTCGTGCTCGAAAACGGGGAATCGGTGAACCTTTCCACCTCGGTGTTCTCCGGGGCGCGCTATGTTGAGCTGACGGTGAACGGCGTGCCGCTGGCCCCGCGGCAGGAAATGGTGTCCGCCCCCTACGCCATGATCGCGCAGGGCCTGGCCCCGGACGCCGAGATCCCGTCTTCCAGCATCGGGGCCGGCGCCGTGAACGATTCGCAAGTGCTCCTGTCCACTGCGGCCATCACGTCGGGTAAATTCGGGGACGAAAGGGTGCAGATAAGCACCGCCTCCGTCAGCGGGCTCGGGGCTTTGGCTTTCGGGGGGGCGGAAGCGGACCCCCTTTTCACCGCCCACGTATCTTCGCTGGTGGTCACGGGGGATATAACAAACTGGAATATCGCTTTTAGCTGGGGCGACCATGCGAGCGGCGGGTATGCCAGCGCGGCCACGCTCAGCAATGTTATTGCCTCCACCGCGCCGCTGGCAAATGCGGCCGACTGGAATACCGCTTACGGCTGGGGCAACCATGCCTCGGCGGCTTATGCGGAACTATCATCTACGCAGGTTTTCAGCGGAGCCAATACC
Organism: Elusimicrobia bacterium CG08_land_8_20_14_0_20_59_10; assembly: GCA_002779045.1. Classification (GTDB taxonomy): domain Bacteria; phylum Elusimicrobiota; class Elusimicrobia; order Elusimicrobiales; family UBA9959; genus UBA9959. Next base: position 10,535 of record PEXO01000310.1, read on the forward strand.
TTTGCCGGTTCCGCCACGTTTTCCTCCACGGCGGCTTTCACCGCCCAGAGCGCTTCCGTCCCCGGGCTCACCGTCTCTTCCGGGTTAGTGGTGGCGGCGGGGAACGTGGGAATAGGCACCGCCGCCCCCAATTCCCGCCTGCACATTGCGGGGGCTATATCGCTGCCGATAAAGAGCGTGACCGCGTCTTATGCTCTTACGGCTGAGGACGGCACGGTGCTTGTTGACGCCTCCGGAGCGTCGGCGGACCTGGAGATTTTTTTACCGGACGCGGCGGCCGCCGGCGGCAGGCTCTATTTCATCAAAAGAACGGACGACCTCTTCTCCGGTTATGCAGTCAATGTGGTGCCGCAGGCGGGCCAGACATTGGAATTGGATTATAATAATGGTTCTCCCCTTTCCATGAATAATCTGCAGGGGGAAACGGTCATAGTGCAGAGCGACGGCGTGAACTGGATACTCCTTTCCTGGTACTATCAATAACCGGTGCAATAGCCGGGGGAACACCCTGCGGCCTTCTGCGGCATACAGGCGCTCTACGGATATTTTCACCTAAACAACCGAGCCCGGGGTATTCCCTGCAGCAGAGGGTTTACCTGCGCCTGGCAGCGGCCGATGACAAAACATAAAGTGAAGACAGCCGGCGACAGCCGCGGGAGCAGGTGGACCGCTGGCTGAGCGACCGCGACGGCAAAGAGCGCGTCTCCTGCTTCAACGAGTCCTGGTGCATTGTCCAGCGAACGCCGGCGGCGCACCGGGCGCATCCGGCAAAAGGCTTACCCGAAGGGCCCAGAGAGGCCTGGGCCGATATATCAGAGGTAAGCGGGCCCCACGGCCTTTGATAATGGTCAACCCGGGCCGTACAATATCGTAACAGACGGCAGCAGCAAACTCAAAACGCAGAAGAACATGGAGGAGTTATGAAGAACCTGATGAAAACAACCCTTAGCGCGGCAGCGCTGGTTGCGCTGCCTCTACTGTCCTTTGGACAGGGCAAAAGCATATACGGCCCCGACAACCGAAAGGACTTCTACGAAATCCCGGCCGCGCAGCAGACCCTGTCCGCTTCAGTGGTCTCGCTCTGGAAATCCGCCAATGTGACCGCGGATGCTTCCGGCAACTATGCCCTGACCACTTCGAAATTCGCGGACGCCTACGGCCTCTGCCCGGCCGAGAAGTTCCGCGAACAGCCTATAGGGGCTTTCTGCTCCGGTTCGCTGGTAGGAGAGGATATAATAATGACCGCCGGCCACTGCATAAAGACCGAAGCTGATTGTAAGGACACCAAACTGGTATTCGGCTTCAAAATAGGGAAAGCCGGCGAGGCGGCCACAACCAAGCTGGCCAAGAGCGAGGTCTACACCTGCTCAAAGATAATCAAGCGCTTCCTGGGCGGAGAGCCCGGCTCGACCAACCCGGCCGGCCAGAGCCTGGGCCCCGACTATGCGCTTATCAAACTGGACCGCAAGGTTACAGGGCACAAGCCCCTTCCCGTGAACAGGAACCAGAACCTGGCCAAGGGGACCAAGATGTTCGTTATCGGGCACCCCGTAGGCCTGCCGGTCAAGGCAGCGGGCGGCGCCTCGGTGCGCGACGCCGGCAAGATAGGCTATTTCGTAGCCGACCTTGACACCTTCGGCGGGAACTCCGGCTCACCGGTGTTCAATGAATCAACCAACAAGATAGAGGGTATACTGGTGCGCGGCGACAGGGACTTCCTGAGGAGCCCCGCGGGCTGCGTAACGATGGCCACCTATGAGCAGACCGGCGGCCGCGGCGAGGATGTCACCAAGATCTCCTCCCTCTCGGCCGATATCCCCAAGCTCGCCGGCGAGAAGGAAACGGACCTGCTCATGGACAGGGAGATACACGACATGTTGTACATAGCGCCGGCTGACGCGACATACGTAGCGCCCGCACGGGTCAGCTTCCAGTAAGCAAAACAGATCGGGCTAAGATGAAGCGCCCCCGGGAGACCGGGGGCGCGCTTTTTGGGGATAAGGCTGCGGCACTATTCCACTTTCAGCAGTTCCACATCAAAATGCAGCTCCGCGTCGGGCGGGATCACACTGCCCGCACCTTGTTTACCGTAGCCCAGTTCCGATGGAATAACGAGCTTGCGTCTGCCGCCTATCCGCATGCCGGATACCCCTTCGTCCCAGCCCTTTATTACCTGCCCCGCCGCTGACGGCGGCGGACCCCGAGCCTTCCTCCACGTCTATGTATTTCAATCCCGATTTCAGAACCAATTCATTATCATGCGTATCGGCCAGTTGACGGTACCCCTCGCTCAGGGGCACCTTTCATGGGGCCGTTAAGGGTAAGCACCTACAAGGTTACCTTGATGAGTGCGCCTTCAGGCACAACCGGCGGCAGCGTCTCGAGCATGGACTTCCGGACCGGCTCCTGCAGAAGCCCCAGTACGGCGAAAGCGGCCTGCAGGTCCAGCGCGCGCAATGCGCCCATGGCTTCCGGCGGCGGCACGGTTTCAAGCAGCCTCGCGGCCGCGGGCGGGTCCAGGCGGGACAGCGAGCGGGCAAGCTTATCTGCGGTGGAACAGGTTTTATTGTCCGTCATAATTCATCTCCTGAAAGCGCGCCCACAAGTCTCTTGCGTGTATCATTCCCACTCTATCGTAGCGGGCGGCTTGGAGGTAATGTCGTAAACCACGCGGTTAACTCCGCGCACCTCGCTGACTATGCGCGCCGAGATCTTTTGCAGCAGGTCGTGCGGAAGCCTGGACCAGTCGGCGGTCATGCCGTCCACGGAGCTCACGCAGCGCAGCGCTATCGTATATTCGTAGGAGCGCTCATCTCCCATCACGCCCACGGAGCGCACGGGCAGCAGCACGCAGAAGGCCTGCCAGATCTTCGAATACCAGCCGGCGGCCTGTATCTCTTCGCGCATCAGCCTGTCCGCCTCGCGCAGGAGTTTCAGCCTGTCCGGGGTAACTTCGCCCAGCACCCGTATGGCCAGCCCCGGCCCCGGGAAAGGATGCTGCATAAGCACCGGCTCCGGTATCTTAAGGCTGCGGCCCAGTTCGCGCACCTCGTCCTTAAAAAAGTAGCGCAGCGGCTCTATCAGCCCCATGTTCATCTTCTTCGGGAGCCCGCCCACGTTATGGTGGCTCTTTATAACGGCCGACGGGCCTTTCACGGAAACGGACTCTATTACGTCCGGGTAAAGCGTGCCCTGCAGCAGCCAGGCCGCGTCCCTGACCTTCCTGGCTTCCTTGTCGAACACCTCGATAAAAGTATGGCCTATTATCTTGCGCTTCCTCTCCGGAGAAGTAACGCCTTTCAGCCGCCCGAGGAACAGCGCGGAAGCGTCCACGATCTTCAGGCTGTAGCCGAACTTGTCCCGGAACACCTCTTTCATGCGCTCGCGGTCGCCGTGCCGCAGTACGCCGGTATCCACAAAAATGCAGCGCAGTTTGTTGCCTATAGCTTTGTGGGCCAGCACCGCCGCCACCGACGAATCCACCCCGCCGGACAACCCGCAGATGACCGTCTTGCCGGCGGCCCGCTTCTTTATTTCCGCCACGCTTTCGGCCAGGAACGAGGCCGGCGTCCAGCGCTCCGTATATCTGCAGATCCCGCGCGCGAAATTCTCGAGAATTTTTGTCCCCTTTTCCGTATGATGCACTTCCGGGTGGAACTGCACGGCGTAAAGCCCGCGCTCCGGACTCTCCATGGCCGAGATATCCGAGCCGGCGGCCCGGGCCGTAACGCGGAAGCCGCGCGGCGCCCGCTTCACCTCGTCGCCGTGGCTCATCCACACGTTTATACCGCCGCTCACGCCCTTGAGCAGGCGGGACCCCTTCAACACTTTCAGCCGGCCCAGCCCGTATTCGCGTTTGGCGGCTTTGGACACGTTCCCGCCATAGACCTGCGCCATCAGCTGCATGCCGTAGCAGACGCCCAGCACGGGCAGCCCCATCGTGAAGATAGCGGGGTCGGGTTTTGGAGCGGCCTTGTCATAAACGCTCGACGGGCCGCCTGAAAGGATAATGCCTTTCGGCGAACGCGACAGCATCTCCTCCACCGGCGCGTTAAAGGGAAGTATCTCGCAATAGACCCGCAGGCCGCGAAGCCGCCGGGCGATAAGTTGCGTGTACTGGCTGCCGAAGTCGAGTATAAGTATTTGATCCATAAATCTCAAAAGGGGAACCGCTGGGAAAATTCTAACAAATTAAGAAATATTCAGGTAATCCCGTTGAGGCGCCAGGGTGGCGCGGGGGCCTAAAAACCTGTTTTCAAACCCGACACGCGGGCGGATCAGGGACGCTGGTGAATTGTTTCCTGAATTATCTACAGGCCGGGATGTCGGGTTGCAATCAGGGATCAAGTCATAAGCGTCCCCTGCTACTCCCGGTGCGGCCGAAAAAGACACGTTTCCGGCCGCTCGCCAATGGCGTCTAATAATATATAATACCTTGTAATGAGAAAATTTTCGGCCATCCTCGCGCTCATGCTCTGGCTGCCGGCCTCCTTATTCGCCGCACGCTGGCTGGAGAACGATTATATATACGGTGCCAACGGGACAAAAGAAGATTCGCTTTCTTTCTACACAAGCATCTCGCAGCGTTTTACCGTGGGAGCGCAGGCGTCCGCCTACCACAACAATCTCTCCCTGGAATGGCTCTATTCCTACCGCCTGCCGCTGATGTACTCCGGGCGCGGCAAGTTCATCTCCTTCACCCCGTTCGTCTACCCGGTAGCCGGCAGCACCCGCTCCGGGGCTTCCGGCGGCAAGATAGACCTGGTAACCTCCCTGACCGGCGCCGATAACGACAATTACCTGCACCTGACGCTCTCCGGCGCCCTGGCCCGGCAGCGCGCCATGCTGAGCGGCGCGGCGGATAAAAAAAGTTTTTCCGAGACCGCCTTCCAGCTGCAGATAGAAAAGTCCTTTTACAAACAGTTCATCTTCCTGGTTTCCGGGACCGGCTTCTCCAATCCGTCCGGAGTATCCAACAGGACGCTCGTTGCCCCGGC
>PEXO01000205.1:0-11201 GCA_002779045.1 Elusimicrobia bacterium CG08_land_8_20_14_0_20_59_10
TGCTCCTCACTTACAGACCACCGGTATGCTCGTTCGTCGCGCCTCGCATCCGCCTCAAATCTGAGCCTCCAAATGCTTCAGTTATTTTGTTACGCTTCCTAAGGGTAGTGGCCGGGGGAGGGTGACTGGGGGAAGCCCTTGCGCGGTGATATAGGGTTTTTGTTATTTGTTATAATTCAACGAACATGAAAACGTCGATAGTCGTGCCTTCATATAATGAGCTGCGCACCCTGCCCGGGGTGCTGAAGGCGCTGGCGGCCCTGCCGCTGGAAAAAGAGATAGTGGTGGTGGACGACGGCTCCACCGACGGCACGCGCGAATGGCTGGACAAGGCGGTGGCAGACCGCGAGTTCCCCTGTGAAGTTAAGGTCATAAAACATGAGAGCAATACCGGCAAGGGCGGCGCGCTGATAACCGGTTTTAACGCCGCTTCCGGGGAGATAATAATAGTCCAGGATGCCGACCTGGAATACGACCCCGCCCATATCCCGGCTATAGTTAAGCCCATCGCCGAAGGGGAAGCGGATGTGGTCTACGGTTCGCGTATGCTGTCCGGGGAGACCAGAACCTACCACATCGTCTACCTCTGGGGAAACCAGTTCCTGACCTTCCTGATAAACCTTTTTTTCCGCGCCGGCATGACCGATTCCTACACCTGCTATAAAGCTTTCAGCGCGCCGCTGCTGAAAAAAATGCGGCTGTCCTCGACGGGCTTTGAAATAGAGGCCGAGCTCTCCTGCAAAACGGCTTTCCTGGGCCTGCGGTTCAGGGAGGTCCCCATAGTTTACGCGCCCCGCTCGCGGCAGGACGGCAAGAAGATAAACTACAGGGACGCCGTAAAGGGCGCGCTTAAGGTGCTGCGGCTGCGCCTCACCCTGCGGGCCGCCGACTTCGGAGCATAATGACAGACCTGCTGGAAAATTTCCGCCTGTACCTGCTGGCTTTTCTTATCCCGCTCCTGGTCTCGCTGGGCCTCACGCCGCTGCTGCGCCGGCTGGCCTTAAAGCTGGGGCACCTGGATAAGCCCACCACGATAAAGACGCATGTCATCCCCACTCCGCTGCTGGGCGGGGCCGCCGTCTTCCTGGCTTTTTCTCTTACCCTGCTGGTGATGCGCTTCTATACCTCTTTCCCCACGGGCACGCTGCGGGATCTGCGCGTGATACTGATCGGCGGCGGCGTGATGTTCCTGCTGGGGCTGGCCGACGACCTGCGCAAGCCGCATGGGCTGGGGGTCAAGACCAAGTTCGCGGTGCAGTTCGCCGTGGCTTTCTTCGCGGTGTTCTATGGTATGCGGATAAGGTTTATACAGCCGGACCACCTGGCTTTCGCGCTGAGCGTGGTCTGGATAGTGGGCGTTTCCAACGCGTTCAATATCATCGATATCATGGACGGCCTTTCGGCGGGGCAGGCGGCTATAGCCGCTTTCGGCTTCCTGCTGATAGCTTTCCCGTCGGAATCCATCTACGTGAATTTCGCTTCGGCGGCGCTGGCCGGCGCGGCGGCCGGGTTCCTGCCGTATAACCTGTCGCGCAGGTACAAGATCTTCATGGGGGATTCCGGCAGCCTGTTCTGCGGTTTCGTGCTGGCGCTGGTGGCCCTCGGCACCAAGTATTCCGAGGTGAACCCGCTGGGGGTTTACGCGCCGCTGTTCATACTGGCGGTGCCGATATACGATACCTTCTTCGTTTCGGTGATGCGCCTGCGCCGGGGGCATTCCCCTTTCCTCGGCAGCAAGGACCATTTCGCGCTGCGGCTGGAGAAGCTGGGTTTTTCCCGGCGCCGGGTGGTCTGGCTGGCCTCGCTGGCTTCGCTGGCGCTGGCTTTCTTCGCCTGGCTTCTGACGCAGGTGCCGCTGGCCTGGGGCGTGCCGATCGCGGCCGTGCTGGTGGTGGAGTTCCTCCTTGTCAGCGCGGCTATAGCCAAGATCAGGATATAAGAAATCGAAAATTTCTGCTATTTTAATTTTAATAGGTGTAGCGGTTTATCTCTTTGGTAATGCCGGGGATGATGGTGGACTTGCCGTCGCCGGCCAGGTGCATCTTAAGGATGTCGCCGTAAACCTTTTCGAAAGCGTCCACCACCGCCGGGTCGAACGACTTGCCGCGCTCCTCTAGTATATAGTGGCGGGCTTTTTCCGGGTCCCATTTCGGCTTGTAGACGCGCTGCATGCAGAGCGCGTCGAAAACGTCCGCCACGGACACTACCCGTGCGTAGACGGGGATCTGCTCCCCTTTAAGGCGCGCCGGGTAGCCTGTGCCGTCGAACTTCTCATGATGCGAGGCGGCCACCTTGCAGGCCACCTGCAGCAGCGCGCTTTCCGCGTTGGAGAGTATCTTGGCGCCGTAGATGGTGTGCTTCTTCATCTCCTCGAACTCTTCCGGGGTGAGCTTGCCCGGCTTTAGCAGTATGGCGTCGGCTATTCCCACCTTGCCTATATCGTGCAGGGGGCTGGAGTAGCGTATGTTCTCCACCTCCCTGTCGGGCAGGCCCAGGCCCTGGGCTATCAGCGCGGAATATTCGCTGATGTGCCGCAGGTGGATGGCCGTGTCGTGCTGATCGCGGTATTCCGCGGTGACGGCCAGGCGGTAGATGGTCTCCAGCTGGGACTTGGAAAGGCTCTCGTAAAGCTGCGCGTTTTCAATGCCCGAGGCGGCCAGCGAGCTTATCAGCTGCAGTATCCCCTCATCGTCCACGTTGAACGGAGAGCCGGCCTTGTTCACGGCTTCGAACACGCCGATGATGTGGCCGCTGACGTTCTTGAGCGGCACGGCGAGTATACTGCGGGTGCGGTACCCCGTCATGCGGTCAGGGTCGGGGTTGAAGCGGTCGTCCTCGTAAGCGTCCTTGATATTGATGGTTGTGCCGAATGCGGCTACATGTCCGGCTATACCCTTACCAAAGGGCGTGCGTATCTCTGCGTGCTGGCGCAGTCCCAAGGCCACTTTGGACCAGAGCTCATTGGTATGGCGGTCCAGTATGAAGACGCTGCAGCGGTCGCAGTTGATGATGGTCTTGACCTGCCCGGCTATTATCTCCAGCAGTTTGCCAAGATTGGTTTCCTTGGAAACGACCCCGCCGAAATTAACGAGCAGGCGCAGCCGGTCCTCAAGTTCTTCAGCTCGGGTCACAAAAGTATTCTAGCATAGAGTTGTCACTGTTTATCCGCGGGGCCGCCCGTCATCCTGTCCAGGAAAACGCTGTAATGCACCGCCTCGGCCGAGGGGTAGGCGGCCCTGAGCCCGGCGTTTATCTGGATAAGGCAGGAGGTAGCGCCCACTACCACGGTCTTGGCCTGTACCGAGGCAATGTTGCGGAGCTTCCGGTCCAGCACACTGGCCGAAATTTCCGGCTGGGTAAAGGCATAGGCGCCGGCCCCGCCGCAGCACCACTCGCTTTCGGGCAGTTCTACATAGCGCCTGCCGGCCAGTTTGCGTATTACGGCCCGGGGTTCGCGGCGTATGCCCTGGCCGTGGCAGGCCCGGCAGGAATCGTGGTAGGTCACCACTCCTTTATGCGCGGAATGCGCCTTGGCGGCGGACGGGAAATCCTCCGGGTTGATGAATTCGAGGATATCTTTTACCGAGGCGGCGAAAGCGGCCGCGCGCCCGCGCCAGGCGGGGTCGGCGGTGAAAAGCTGTTCATAAGACTTCATGAACGCGGCACAGGAGGAGCAGTCCGCTATCAGCGCGAACTCACCGTAAGCCGCTTTAAGGGCCTCGTAGGCGGTTATGTTCTTGCGCGCGAATTTCCTGGCGTCCTCCAGGCGGCCGTAGTTGTGCGCCAGCAGGCCGCAGCAGTGATTATCCATAAAAACGCCTTCCCCTGCATTGCGCTTCAGCAGCCGCACGGTGGCCGCCGCGACCTCCGTGAAAAGGTAGTTCGGCCCGCAGGGCGCGAAATAGGCCCATTTTATCCCGCGCCTGCCGTCGCGCCGCAGTTCGGGGTCCCGGCGCAGCGTTTGGGCCGCAAAACGAAGAGGCACTTTTTTCACCGAGCGCTCGGCGTCGGCCAGTCCCGGCATGCCCAGGAAATGGTAAAGCCCCATGGCGGCGGCCAGGCGCGGCAGCCCGGATAGCTTTGCCAGGTAGGCCAGCTTCAGCCAGAGGGAGAACAGCCAGGGGGCGTTCAGCAGGGTTCCCACGGCGGCCCTGGAAAGCAGGTCGTCCCCGTAGCCCTCCAGCGTTCTGCGTCCCTCCAGCACCAGGTCCGGGGTGGGGACCTTCGCGTAGCAGGCGCTGGTGCAGGCCCCGCAGAGCAGGCAGGTCGAGAGCGCCTCTTTGGCTTCGGCGGGATCTTTGGCGCGGCCTTCCACCAGCAGGCGCATGAACTGGTTGCGGCCGCGCGCGGACAGCGTCTCTCGCCCGGTAAGCGCATAGGTGGGGCAGACGGTCTCGCAATAGCCGCAGCGGTTGCACTGCGCCGCGGCGTCGTAAAGCGTTTTTTCCCCAAGGTCGGTCAGGAACGCGGCGAGGTGGCGCGGCGCCGCTTCCGGCTGGTAAAGCTCGTTGGTGGCGCTGACAAGCCTTGTGTCCAAGCCGGCCGCGGAAGCGTCCAGTTCCCTGCGCGCTTTTTCCAGCTGGTCGTCGGACCTGTTATATTCGTGTTTGGCCATATGCGTAGCGGTTTACCGGGCGTTTTCCCGGTATATCCACGGGTTCAGCAGATTCTGAGGGTCCAGCTCTTTCTTGAGCCGGCGGTGATATTCGTCCGGGTCGAAGGCGTCGTTGAACTCCGCTGCCCCTTCCTGCGGGGTCCGGGCGGCGCGCGCCGACACGGAGAAAGTGGCCGCCAGAATTACCGCATAGGCGCCCAGGGAGCCGCACAACAGCCTTACCACGTCGTAGCCGGCCACGTTCTTTACGGTCGTGCCGCCGAATTTCATCAGCGTCCCGTCGGCTGCCGCTATGTCCAGACCCAGCAGTATCCTGCGAAGGCCGGGTAGGGTTTTGGAGGCTATCAGCCCGCCCACGCTGCCTTCCTCCGGCAGTTCGATGTCGAGACCGCAGGCTTTCAACTGCCTGCGCAGTTCCTTCAGCGGCAGTCCCGCCTCCGCGCGCACGGTGAGGTTCTCCCTGTCTATTTCCGGGGCGCCGGCCAACTGGCGCAGGGCGAGGGGCTTTGCGCCTTCCATTATGCGGTCGGTTTTCAGGCGTGTCCCCAGTCCCGTTACCGCCGTGCGCGTACCGGTCCTGTGGCGCAGCTTTAGTTCGTCTATTATTCCGCGCGCTTCGGGGCTCAGGTAGGCCTTGTCCGTAAGCCCGGCGGACCCCGCGGGTTTTTCCTCGGCCACCGGCAGTATCTTGTCCGGGTTGGCCAGGTCGCGCGGGTCGAAGGCCCGCTTTATCTTTCCGAAAAAATCAAGTTCCGCGGGGCCGTAAAGCCAGTTCATCGCCACTCGTTTCTCTACTCCCACTCCGTGCTCGCCGGAAACAGTGCCGCCCAGCTTTATACAGGCCTTCAATATCTCATGCCCGGCCTTCTTCACGCGTTTCACTTCCTGCAGATCGCGCCGGTCGAAGATCATATTGGGGTGCATATTGCCGTCCCCGGCGTGGAACAAGAGCCCCGCCGTGAGCTTGTACCGGGAAAGTATCTCCCGCGTCTGTCTTAGCGCCTCGGGAAGTCTGGGGCGCGGCACTACCCCGTCCTCCACCAGCACGTCGGGGGCCAGGCGCGCCATGGCCGGGTAGGCGCCTTTGCGCGCCTGCCAGAGCAGTTCGCGCTCAGCCTCTTCGGCGGCTACGCGGAAATCGGAGCAGGAATTGGCCGAACAGATGTTCTGTACGGCGGCCAGTTCTTTTTTAAGCCTGACCACGTCGTTGCCGTCCAGTTCTATTATCAGCACGGCCTCCGTACCGGCGGGGAAAGGGTCGTGTTTGCCGCTCAGGGCGGCCTCGAGCGAGACCCGGTCCATCGCCTCCAGGGCGCGCGGCGCTATGCCTTCGCTTACTATGGAGGTGACGGCGGTCATTGCGGATTCGAGCGAGGTGAAGGCCGCCGAGGCCGTGCGTATATGCCGCGGCTTCGGCAGTATTTTAAGCCAGGCCCTGGTGACTATGCCCAGCGTTCCTTCGGAGCCGGTGATGAGGCTCATCAGGTCGGGTCCCGGGTCCCTGAAGGACCAGGTCTTCACCGCGCCTTCCGGGGTGACCACCTCCAGGCGCTCCACATTGTCGGCCGTAACGCCGTACTTGAGGCACAGCGGCCCGCCGGCGTTCTCGCCTATGTTGCCGCCTATCGTGGAAACTTTCTGGCTGGCCGGGTCCGGCGCATAGAAGAAGCCGAACGGTTCCAGCGCTTTCTGCAGGTCCAGGTTCACCACCCCCGGTTCCACCAGCGCCAGGCGCGCGGCCGTGTCTATCCGGTATATCTTTTTCAGGCGCGAGAGATTGAGTACGGCCCCGCCCCTGAGGGGGATGGTCCCGCCTGAAAGGTTGGTGCCCGCCAGCCGCGGCAGGTACGGGATGCCCGCGCGGTACAGCACCTTTACCACGGGGGCTATCTCAGCGATCGAGTTGAAGCTTATCACCGCTTCGGGGCGGGCCCTGGCCATGCCGGCGTCGTAGGAGTACATCGTGATCTCCGCATCGTCGGTGCGGACATTGTCCTCTCCCACTATGGCCTCGAGTTCCGGCCTGATCCTGGAAATGCGGTCTGTTTTGAACATTTGAGCGTTTTCCGGGCTGCGTGTCGGCCTGTCAGGTCCGCCGGTAATGCGGCTGCCGTTATCCCGGGACGGCAGGGTTTATGACGATCAGGCGGCCTGCTCCGCGGGCTTGAGCCTGGCGGTGAAATGCGGCAGTATCTCCGGCGCCTCCACCACTTCAAGCCCTTTTATCCCGGCGGGGTTTTTGGCCAGCAGGCCGAAAACCTCTATAACGTAGTCTATGTGGCTCTGGGTATATACCCGGCGCGGTATGGCCAGGCGGACCAGCTCCATGGGGGCGGCCTGGAAGCGCCCGTTCTTGTCGCGTTTGCCGAACATCAGCGTGCCTATTTCCACGCTGCGTATGCCGCCCTCCAGGTACAGCGCGCAGGCCAGCGCCTGGGCGGGGAAATTCTCCGGCTTGATATGCGGCAGGAATTTCTTGGCGTTGACATAGACGCCGTGGCCGCCGGGAGGGTTTATTATCGGTACGCCGTGCTTCAGCAGCCCTTCGCCGAGGTAGGCCGAGGAGCGGATGCGGTACTGCAGGTAGCTTTCCTCCAGCACCTCCCGCAGGCCTATGGCTATAGCCTCGAGGTCGCGCCCGGCCAGGCCGCCGTAGGTGTTGAACCCCTCGGTAAGTATCAGCAGCTGGCGGGCTTTCGCGGACCAGTCGCGGTTGTTCAGGGCCAGGAACCCGCCTATATTGACCAGCGCGTCCTTTTTGGCGCTCATCCAGGTCCCGTCGGCCAGTTCGAACATCTCCTGGGCTATCTCGCGTACCGGGCACTGCGCGTAGCCTTTCTCGCGCAGCTTTATGAAATAGGCGTTCTCGGCGAAGCGCGCGCAGTCCAGGAACATGGGAATGCCGTGCCTGCGGCACAGTTCCTGCACGGCCTTGAGGTTCTCCATGGAGACCGGCTGGCCGCCGAGGGAATTATTCGTGACCGTCATCACGGCCAGGGGGATGTTCTTCGCGCCCTTTTCCTTTATGAAGCGCTCCATCGCGGCCACGTCGGCATTGCCTTTGAAAGGCGCCGGCTTGTCGAAGTCCAGGGCCTCCTTCACCGGGAAGTCCACGGCGGCCGCCCCGGAGAATTCCACGTTGGCGCGCGTGGTGTCGAAGTGGGAATTGGCGATTATATACCTGCCCTTGCCGCCTATCACCGTAAAGAGTATCTTCTCCGCGGCCCGGCCCTGGTGCACGGGGATAACCTCGGCGAACCCGGTCAGGTCCTTTATTTCGTTTTCGAAATTATAATAGCTGCGCGCCCCGGCGTAGGATTCGTCGCCCACCATGATGCCGCCCCACTGCGCGGCGCTCATGGCGCCGGTGCCGCTGTCGGTCAGCAGGTCTATAAGCACTTTTTCCGCCCGTATGTTGAAAAGGTTGTAATGCGCGGTTTCAAGTATATTGTGCCGCTCTTCACGCGTGGTCAGGCCCAGCGGTTCCACGCTCTTTATCTTGAAGGGCTCTATTATCGTCTTCCATTCATGTTCCATAAAAGTATTCTCCGTTCTTATTTCACCAAAATGGTCATCAGCAGAAAATACACAGTCATCCCGACGGCGCCGTAAGGCAGGGCGGCCCGGGCCCACTCCCGTGATTTTATGCCGAGTTTCGCCGCGCTGATGATGTTAGGGATATTACCGGGGATCAGCATGCCCCCGGAGATCAGCAGGCCCATTAGGATGAAGGTTATCTGGCGGTCGGTCATCGCCGGGGTTATTTCAGCGGCGGCCAGCGTGGCATTGTCGAGGACCGCGGACACGGAGTTGGCCCAGTAAAGGGCCCAGGTCGGCATCTGAGCCATGAAACGTTCGGCCAACGGCGCTATGCCCGCGCCCAGGAAGATGAGCGCCATTACGAAGAGATAGACCTTGCCGGCGCGCACCAGGATATCCTTCGGGGTGTCGTGGCGGTCCCTTCTCAGCCCGTGCTGTCCCGGGCGCGCGGGCACGGCGAAGCGCGCGGCCATCGCGGCCGAAACAATGACCCCGGGCAGTATCCAGAAACCCACCTGTTTTATCAGGTAGAAGAAATCCGCCTGGTGCGGCATGCCGCGGAGCTTGGCCACCACTATAGTTGAGAGCGGCTCTCCCAGCGGGGTCAGCGCCGCCCCCAGCCCTATGGCATAGCAGGCGAATACTGTTATCTTTATCTCATGTTCACGCTCCATCTTGAGCAGGGAAATTATTTCCGCCAGCATGATGGCGCTTATTACGGCGGTAAACAGGCTGGAGCCTATCCCCAGCGCGAAAACTATGGTGAAAATAGTCCATTTAAGACCGAGCTTGGCGGTCATGGCGCCCAGCCAGCCTTTCAAATGCGGGCGCACGGCGCGGAAAAGCCAGCCCACGCAGGCCACGGCCGCCGTTATGGCCAGCGGTTCTTCAAGGGCTTCCTTTATGAGGTGGAGGCTCCAGAGGCCGGAGATGCTCACTGCGGCCAGGCCCATGGCGAAAAGGAAGGCCTCCAGGTCTTCTTCAACGCGCTTTACGGAAAAGGGAAGAACGAGCGTCATTGCCATCACCACCGCAAGTCCAGCGATAATCAGATAGTCGGACATAAACAACCTTGTGACCGCAGGGGCGCGTTAATAAGATCGCCCGGGCGGAGGATGGCGGCCATGCCTATCCTATCATTTGCTACAATTATATTTTATTACTTTACGAGGCCGTAAAAAAGCGTTATGTTCAAATTCAGGCGACCGATAGGGCTCTTTTTATGCGGCGGCGGCGCGCTGGGCGCCTGGCAGTCCGGGGTGCTGGCCGCTCTGGTGCAGCGGGGGCTGCATTTTGACGCGGTAGCGGGCTTCAGCATAGGCTCGCTCAACGGGGCCGCCTACTGTTACAATATGACCGGGGAACTGCGCCAGACCTGGCGGGACCTCAAGCCCGCCACCATACTTTCCCTCAGGCCGCGCTATAACCGCATCCCGCTGGAGCTTTACCAGCAGGACGGCGGAAATATCCTCAACAAGGTGAATTTTTTCTTCCAGAACAGGCTGGCCAAGATAAATCTTTTTTCGAACAAGCTGGTCTATGATTTCCTCAACGGCTGGCTGGCGCGCAGCGGGCCGCAGTTCCCGCGCAATATAAAGTTCTACGTGATAAGCCACGCCGTGGAGCTGAAGCTGCCCTATATAGCGCGCTTTGACGGGTCCACGCAGAGCCCGACGCTGTCCCTCAACGACGCGCTTATGGCGAGCTGCGCCATCCCCATGGTCTTTCAGCCGGTGAAGGTGAAGGAACACGGCCGGGAGTACCACCTGGTGGACGGCGGCGTGATAGGCATCGCCACGATAAACCTGAATTTTTTCGAAGGCTGCCGCACCGTGGTAATGATCTCCAATTCCAGGCCCGAAGACCTGGATTTCCCGGCGAGGGGGCCGTTCAGTTATTTCGAGGCCCGGGCCCGGCGCATGCTGGCGCTGCACGTGCAGAAGATCTACGAATCCCGCGTCTTCATTAAATCAGATCCGGAGGTGTACCTGGTAAAGCCGCCGATGGACCTGGGGCTGAACCTGCTGGAGTTCAACGCAGAGAAATGCGTAAAGGCTTTTGATATCGGCGAGGCCGAGGCCGGGAGATTCCTTCATAACGTGGAGCAGGCCAATAGGTAATATGCCGGAACTAAGCCCTTTACTCCTGGCCGGCCTCCTGGTGTTCGGCGCTTTCATCGGCCTGCTCGGTTCCGCGCTGGGGATCGGCGGCGGGTTCTTCATGGTGCCTTTTCTGGTACTGGTGCTGGACGTGCCTATCCACCAGGCGGTGGCCGCGTCCCTGGTGGCCATAACGGCCTCTTCCAGCGCGGTGGCCGCGGTCAACGTGGAAAGGGGCCTGGCCAATGTCAGGCTGGGGATAACGCTGGAGGTGACCACGGCGCTCGGTTCCATAGCGGGAGCGCTTCTGGCCAGCCGTCTGCCCCCGGGTGCTATGCGCTTTATGTTCGCCATAATGCTTTTCCCGGTTTCAGCCATGATGTTCGTAAAGGGCCGCCGCGGCCCGGCAAAAGCGTCCGGCGCCCGGGAGGCCGGGCCCCGCGCCGCCGCCACGCCTTTCGACTCCGCTTTTTTCGACCCGGCGCTCTGCGCGCATACCCCGTACCGGGTGCGCAATATGGTCCCGGCTTCTTTTATCTCGTTCTTTGCCGGTTCCCTTTCCGGCCTGCTCGGCATCGGCGGCGGCGTGGTGCAGGTGCCTTTGATGAACCTGTTGTGCGGGGTGCCGATGAAGGCCGCCGCGGCGACCAGCAATTTTATAATAGGCGTTTCGGCCGCCGCCAGCGCGCTGGTATATTTCCGCAGGGGGCTGGTGCCGCTGGAGATCACGGGGATCATAGTGGCGGGCGTGCTTTTAGGTTCTTTTTTCGGCATCTACGCTTTGTACCGCGCCCGGGCGGAGAAGCTGCAGCTGGTCTTTTCGGCCCTTATACTGCTGGTCGCCGTGAAGATGCTCGCGGGGTAAAGGATGAAAAAAACCGGTTTTTCCGAAAAGGACTTTTCCCGGCTGATACAGCGCACGCTGTTGTCGGGGGTGGCCCTCTGTG
>PEXO01000205.1:11478-15495 GCA_002779045.1 Elusimicrobia bacterium CG08_land_8_20_14_0_20_59_10
CCCGATTCGGACGACGACGGGCTGGGCCCGGCGCTGATAGACCTGAACGCCTCCACGCGCCCCTTCGTGCTAAGCCCGGGCGCCGACCAGCGCTATGACCGCGCGATAGCGCTTATGTACCGGCTGGAATTCGATAAGGCCGAGGCCGAATGCCGCGCTATTACCGTGCTGGCGCCCGGCGACCCGGCCGGCTATTTTGCGCTGGCGGCTCTTTCCTGGTGGCGCTACTCGCAGGATTTTGATTCCCAGGGGGATTTTAAGGCCGTGGAAAAGGAGTTCGTCTCAAACTCCGACAAGGTGATAGAGCTGGCGAAAAAAATGGTGAAGGAAAAGCGGGACCTGGACCAGGCCTATTTCTTCATGGGCAGCGCCTACGGCCTGCAGGGGCGGTGGTACGCGGTACAGCGCAGCTGGTGGAAGGCGTACAGCAGGGGGAAGAAGGGGCGTAAGTATCTTAAGAAATGCGTGGAGACGAACCCGGCCGTTTACGACGCCTACCTGGGGCTGGGTATCTTCGACTATTATAGCGCCGCTCTGCCGGGGACGCTGGGGCTGGCGGCGAGGCTTTTCGCCGGCGGCGACAGGGCGCGCGGGATGGAATATGTGAAGCTTGCCAAGGAAAAAGGACGGTTCTTCAAGCTGGAGGCGAGGATCTTCCTTATCGAAATATATTCCCGGCACGAGCGCGATCATAAGGCGGCATTCGAGGAATGCGCCTCTTTGCGCGCGCTGGACCCCTCGAACATGCTTTTCCGTCTGGCCGAGATAATGACGCACATTCAGGCGCAGGACTGGCAGGGTGTTCTTGAGAAGTCCGAGATGCTGCTCGGCGTCTGGCAGGTAAGCCCTATGCGAGGGCTTGAACAGCAGTTGGGCAGCGTTTATCTTGCTGCCGGAGACGCCCTCATAGCTCTAAAGCGCTATGAAGAGTCGCTGGCCTGGCTTTCCGCGGGAATTGAGCGGACAGCTTTCCCGGCGAAAGGCTGGGTCACTTACTGCTGCCTGCGCCGCGCCCAGGCGCTGGACCTGCTGGGCCGCAGGCAGGAGGCCCTTTCGGATTACAGGGCCGCCGCGGACAGGCCGAATTTCTGGGATTCAAAAAAATACGCCAAGGCCGGCCTGAAGAGAGCGCCGGACTTCAAGGAAGTTTACCGGCAGATGACGCAAGACTAGGCAACAAGGCAACCAGGCGGTCAGGGTTGGCGAACGGTTTTAAATTCTATATCCTTTGCTCAAAGAGGTGTTCTATGAAAAAGATTGAATTCACTGCGGTCGTTCCGGTGGCGGGCGCCGGAACCCGGCTTCGCCCCCATACCTATACCTATCCCAAGGTGCTGCTGACCGTGGGGGACAAACCGATCATAGGCCATATACTCGACGAGTTGAAAGAAGCGGGGATACGCAAGGTCTGCCTGGTTACCGGTTACCTCGGGGAAAAGATCAAAGAATACGTGGGCACGCATTACAAGGAGCTCGAGGTCTCCTACGTGGAGCAGCCGGAGCCCAAAGGCCTCGGGCACGCTATCTGGCTCACGCGCGGCCGCGTTACGGGGCCGGCGCTGGTGATGCTGGGGGATACGATAATTTCAGCCGATCTGCGCAAGTTCATGGATTCCCCGGACGACTGCATAGCCGTCAAGGAAGTGGCCGACCCGCGGCGCTTCGGGGTGGTGGAGGTTAAAAAAGGCTATATTTCCGCGCTGGCGGAGAAGCCCGAGAACCCGCCGTCCAAACTGGCGATAGTCGGCATCTATTCCTTCCGTAATTCGGCCAGGCTATACGCGGCGCTGGAACGCCTGGTGGACTCCGGCCGCACCACCAAAGGGGAGATACAGTTCACCGACGCGCTGGCCTTGCTGGTAAAGGACGGGCATAAGCTTAGGCCCGTGGCGATAGACGGCTGGTACGACTGCGGCAAGCCGGAAACGCTGCTTGAGACCAACCGCTATATCCTCAACAGCGGAAAATTCCCTTCTAAGGCGAAGAACTCGCTGATCCTCCCGCCGGTGTATATTTCCCCTTCGGCAAAAGTGGAGAATTCCATTATCGGGCCCTATACCTCGATAGGCGACGGCGCGCGCGTGGTTTCCTCCATTATTTCCGATTCCATCGTCAACGAGAACGCCTTCATCATCAACATGAACCTGAGCGGTTCGCTGGTGGGCCCGAGCGCCACCGTGGCGGGCCGCAAGGACAAGTTGAACGTGGGGGAGAATTCGGAGATACGCTTCGACAGAACGGACTGCGACAGCTGAACGCGGCAGGGAGCCTCCTCCAGCCTCTCCGCCCCGGTTCAGGCCGGGGCGGTTTATTTTATCCCGATAAGGCTTATGGAGGGGAGGTAGGTCACCAGCGCGAGCATAACCAGCAGGAGCAGCAGGAAAGGCACGACGGCGCGGTAAAGTTCGGGCAGCTTCCTGTGGAACCGGGCGCTGGAAAGAAAAAGGTTCAGGCCCAGCGGCGGCAGCATATAGCCTATCTCCAGGTTCAGCAGGAAGATCACGCCGAGGTGTATGGGGGCTATGCCGTACTGCGCGGCCACCGGCACGATGATCGGCACCACGATGATGATGGCCGAGAAGATCTCGATCATGTTTATCACCAGCAGGAAGGCGTTGAGCAGCACCAGGAACAGGATCTTGCCCGGGACATAGGCGTGCAGCCAGGAGAAGAGCTTGTCCGGTATCTGCGCGTCTATAAGGTAGCTGGTGAAGCCGAGGGCGGTCCCCAGCACCATGAAGATGGCGCCCACCAGCAGCATGCTCTTTACGGCCACCCGGGGAATATCCTTGAAGAGGTTCAGGTCGCGGTAGATGAAAACCTCGGTCACCAGCACATAGAAAGCCATCACCGAGGCGGCCTCGCTGGCGGTGAACAGCCCCTTGTAGATGCCGCCTATTATCAGGAAAGGCAGCGGCAGCTCCCAGGCTATGGCCCTGGCCGACCGTTTAAGTTCCGCGAAAGAGAAAGGTATTTTCTGTATGCCGGCCTTGCGCGCGGTGTAGTAGGCATAGGCCGACAGCGCCAGCAGCAGCAGTACGCCGGGCAGGAAACTCGCCCGGAAAAGCTTGTCTATGTCTATCTTGGCTACCAGGCTGTAGAGGATGATGGGCAGGCTGGGCGGGAACAGCAGGCCCAGGCTGCCGGTGGTGGTAAGCAGGCCCAGCGTGAACTTTTCCGGGTAGCCCTGTTTGGAGAGGATGGGATAGAGCAGTCCGCCCAGGGCGATTATGGTCACGCCGGAGGCCCCGGTGAAGGCAGTAAAGAGGGCGGTGGTGAAAAGGGCGACTATGGCCAGGCCGCCGGGCAGGCAGCCGAACAGCGCCTCGGCCAGGTCGAGCATCCTCTTCGGCGCCTTGCTTTCGGCCAGCATATACCCGGAAAAGGTGAAAAGCGGTATGGCTATCAGCGCCGGCAGCGAGGCCAGGCGCAGCATCTCCACGATGACCGCCGAGGAATCAATCCCCGCGGTCGAAAACAGGTAGATGGAGCCCGCGCCTATCAGCGCGAAAACCGGCGCGCCCAGGAAGGCGAGCAGTAAGATGAGAAGGCCGGTAAGCAGGCCGGTCACAGCCCGGCCTCCGGCGGGTCGTCGGGCCTGAAGAGCCCCGCGAAAGCGTGGAAAGCGATCAGCGCGAAAGCCGCGGGTATTATTATTTCCGCCCAGCCCCCCAGCACCTTGAAATGGTTTATGTAAAAAGCCACGGCTGGGGGTACGCAGGTAAATTCTTCCCTGATGAATTTAAAAGCCGCGCCGAACAGCAGCAGGGAAGCGGCGATGGTGAAGCAGGCGGAGAGGATCTCCAGGGGGCGGTGCAGTTTTTTAGGCGCGAACTTGACGAAGGCTTCGAGGGCGAAATGGTTGGAATACCGGGCCGCCAGGGCCGCCCCGGTAAGCCCCGCCCAGAGCACCATATGGCGCAGCAGGGGGTCGAGCCAGACCACCCCGGAGTGGAACAGCAGGCGCAGCAGCACCTGCATGAAAGACAGCGCCACCAGGGCGGAGATGAGCAGCAC
>PEXO01000280.1:0-3615 GCA_002779045.1 Elusimicrobia bacterium CG08_land_8_20_14_0_20_59_10
CCCGCTTCAACCGCCTTTTTCCATTTGCCCAGCCTTCCCCAGGCCAGGCAGAGATTAGCGTATGTCGGAGCATGTTCCGGCCGCAGCAAAAGGGCCTCCTCGGCCGCCTGTATGGCCCCTGTGATATCTCCCGCGGTATAGCGCCTGGAACTGAGGGCAAGGAGAGCTTCGAACGTGCGGCCGAAAAGCGGCGGCAGGGAAATGCTCTGACGGTGTGCCCCGCGCCCGCGCATTTCCGCCGATACCTGAAGTTTTAAACCGTAATACGAGCGCGGGAAATCATGCCCAGTCAGCAGCAGCTTTACGCTTCCCTGTGCGGGGACGGCTATCTCCCGCGGACCGCCGGTTCTCCCGGTGTTGGAGTAAGACAGCAGCACCACTCCGTTCCTGCGCCCTGAAGGCCGCCAGGCGCCTTTCCTTTCCCCGTCGAAACCGACGGCGGAGACCTCCAGCGCCCGTATTGCCCCGGCGGTCCCCGAAAACGACTTAAGCTCAAGAAGTAAGGAAGCCGGAGCATCAACGGCGTCCGAAAGGGTGTGGCTGCTGAAAAGAATATTTACCACGCCCCACGGCGCTTTATCTCCGGCGGGAGCGGTCACAAAGAGATTGCGCCCGGCAAGCTTCACTATATACCTTTTGCCCACTACCGGGACATTATTGCTGAAAATGAGGGGCCTGACGGCGGCGGCATAGGCGGAGAGCCGTGCCTGGTGGTCCGGGTACAGCTTTTCAAGTTCGGTCCAATGCATATAAAAGGGAGGAATACCTCCCGGGCCCGGCGCGAATGCCGCGTATAGCGGGTCCTGGCTGTAGTTAAGGAGCGCGCCGCCGGGCCGGGCTGTGAAATAGTCGTTTATCTCAGACTCCACGGCCCCGAAGAACAGCGCGTCATGGGGCGGCACCTTCATGCCTCTTAAAACTTCGGGGGTTTGCAGAAGCACATAATCCCGGGAGAGTTTTATTCCGCCTTCCCGCAGCCTCGCAGTGACATCCGGAGCGAACAGGAGGGCCAGCGCCGCAGCGGTCCCGGCATTCCTGTAAAAAGCGGGGGACTTGCGGAGAAGCTCGCGGACAAAATAGGCGAAAAGCCCGGTCAGCGCTACGGCGGCCCAGTAGATATGCCGCTCGCAGGGAACGGGATAATACTGCGCCCAGGAAGAAAGGCCCACCGCGGCCGCGGCCAGGACGGCGGCTTTCGCGCGGGTGGAGGGCGGCCCGCGCAGGAGATCGCGGGCCGCCCGGAAGAATACCAGGAGCCCGGCGGCCGGAAGCGCGATCCAGACAAGAGAGGGCTGCTCCCAGTAATTGCGGTAAAAGGGAAACAGCGCGTCCAGGATCCCCGGCAGCGGGATCCCGCGGGCCTTGCCGCCCGCCCAGTTCATGGGAAAAATGACGGACTGCAGCCACATATCTTTGACCGCGCCGTTGAGAAAAAGCCAGAGCAGGAAGAGGGACGTCACGGCAACGGCTCCGGCCAGGAACATGGAAAAACGCCGCAGGTATGCCCTCCGGGCCCGCCTGTCGGCCGCGGCCATGAAGAGCAGGAAAAAAGCTATGGCCAGCAGGAGCAGGCCGCCGGCGCTCTGGCGGCACCAGAGCGCCAGGGACGCTGAAACACCGGACGCCGCCGCATAACGCTCCGGGACGGCCTCGAGAGAGCGTATGAGCAGGTAAAGCGCAAGCACGGTAAAAAAAAGCGAATAGACGGAAGACCAGGGCTGGAACCACCAGCCGAAATGGGGGGAGCTCTGGTTGAAGTGATTAAAAAAGTACGCCGCCATGAAAATGCTGATGACGCCGCAGAGCGTGGCCGTCCAGCGGGGGACGAAGCGCGTCCAGACCAGCCAAAGGAGATAGACCGTAAGCGAATAACAAAAAGCGGCCTGCAGTTTTATCACGATAAGGCGCGCCCCGAAAACTTTCAGCGCCAGCGCCTGCAGAACGGCCGTGAAGGCCCCGTACTGGTAAAAGGTTTCGCGGAAGAGCGCCTTGCCGGAAGCGAGGTCCAGGGCGGGTTTGAGCATCACTCCGTCGTGAAGAAGGTCCACGCCTATCACGGCGAACGCCGACGCGGACAGAAAGGCCAGCGCGGCCAGTGACAACGGCTGCGCGCGGCTGGCTATCGCATTCCGGATTTTTTGGACAAAGGATCTCATCGCGCCGGTTATCTGCTCTTGAACCACGCGGACAGGCGCTTCATGCCGTCCGCGATTGATATTTGCGGCGAGTAGCCGAGATCGCGGCGCGCGGCGGAAATATCGAACCAGTGCGCGGTGGTAAGCTGCTGCAGAACGAAACGGGTGAGCGGCGGTTCACTCTCCGCCCCGGCCAGGCGCCAGACGGATTCAAGAGCGGCGGCGGCCGCATAAGCCGCGCAGTACGGGACCTTCTTCGTAACCGGGGCGGCGCCCGCCGCTTCAAGGATCATGTTTATTATGTCCCAGTTGGGGCGCGGATCGCCCTGGGATATGAAATAAGCCTTCCCCGCGCAGGAAGCCCCGGGGGAAAGCTTTTGCGCGGCCTGCCAGTGCGCCCGGGCGGCGTCGGCAATATAGGTTGTGTCTATCAGCTTGTTAAAGTCGCCAATGCGCCGCAGTTTCCCGGCTTTGCCGCGGGCCGCTATCGTGGCTATCATATGATCCCGGCCCGGCCCCCACACAAGGTGCGGCCTGAGCGCCGCCGTTGCCAGCTCCGGCGAGTTCGCGGCAAGCACCAGCTTCTCCGCCTCGGCCTTGGTCCCGGCGTAGAAGGAATCGAAGCGTGCGGGATACGGGGCCGTTTCGTCCCAGCCCTCCACATCTCCGCCGGGATAGATCACGCTGGGGGTGCTGGTAAAGATAAAGCGGGAGATCCCGTTCTGCTTCGCCGCTTCCAGCAGGTTCGCCGTACCCAGGACATTCGTCCTGTAAAAATCCCGGTAGCGTCCCCACATGCCGACTTTTGCCGCGGCGTGGAAAACGGTATCGCAGCCCCGGCAGGCTTCGGCGACGGCCGCCTTGTCCGTAATATCGCCGCGCAGGCATTCCGCGCCCAGCGCTGCCAGGCGGGGATAATCGCCGCGCGAAAAACTGCGCACCTCCGCGCCTTCGGCAAGAAGCAGTTCCGCGATGGCCCCGCCCAGGAAGCCGCCCCCGCCGGTAACGAGCGCCTTCATCGAGCTGCCCCGGCGGTATTAAGCTTTTCCTCCGCGAGGAGGGCAAGCTTTTCACGCGAGATCTTGGCATTGTGGCGTATATCGACCGGGAACCCCGGGTGATAAAAGATGGTCCTGATGCTCTTTGTCAGCTTGTTCGCCGCGCCAAGCGCAAGCAATTCCTCCGTGAGAGAAGCCCCGGGAAGCGCCCCCTTTTCCAATTCCACGAACAGCACCGGGATGCGCCTGCCGGCGGGTCCCGCGCCCGCGAGGGCGCTGCGGCGCACACCCGGATGGGCATTGAAGACGGCTTCGCAGGGTATAGTAAACAGCGTTCCTTCCGTGGTAACGACTCGGTGGCTCTTGCGGCCGCAGAACCAGAGGCGCCCCTGCTCATCCTTCCAGCCCGTATCGCCCATGCGGTGATAGAGCTCTGCGCCGGGACCTCGTATCTTGGCCAGGGCCGTGCTCTCCGGCCTGCC
>PEXO01000280.1:3728-3985 GCA_002779045.1 Elusimicrobia bacterium CG08_land_8_20_14_0_20_59_10
TGAAACTTTCCATCCCTTCCCAGGTGCGGCCCACGCAGATCCCCGGCTTACCCGGAGGCAGGCCGGGCAGTTCCGCGCTTGAAATACAGGAGACCGGCAAAGCTTCGGTAGCGCCATAAGGTGTGTAAACCGGGATATCCGGCGACAGCATCTTCTTCATGCGGCCGATCACGGCCTGCGGGACCGGGGCTCCGCAGGAAATAACACGCCGCAGCGACGGCAGCTGCGTACCGCTCTTTTCCCCGTAGCGGCCCAGT
>PEXO01000280.1:4209-4378 GCA_002779045.1 Elusimicrobia bacterium CG08_land_8_20_14_0_20_59_10
GGCAAAGACGGAATGTGTATAGACGGCGCCCTTGGGAGAGCCGGTGCTGCCGGAGGTGAACATTATCGCCGCGGTTTCCGGAGCGCTTTCCTCGGCCGGGAGGGTGGCCACGGCCCCCAGCCTGCGTATTTCCTCAAGGGTATACCCGCCCCAGAACCATTTTCTTCCT
>PEXO01000060.1:0-147 GCA_002779045.1 Elusimicrobia bacterium CG08_land_8_20_14_0_20_59_10
TTTACATTCTTGATTTACTATCGCCGACTTTGACAATTTTCCCTTCTTTTTGCACCTGCCAGACCCTTTTTATCTCCCGGTTGTCCAACATTAAGATGAAAAAGAGAAAACTCGGCACGAAGAAAACAGAGACCACGGAGAAAATCC
>PEXO01000060.1:369-2079 GCA_002779045.1 Elusimicrobia bacterium CG08_land_8_20_14_0_20_59_10
CCGCCCGCCGAGCCGCCGAACACATAAAGCGCGCCGCCCGCCGACACCCCTGCCGCGAACTGAGTGGCCGTAAAGCCGGAGGCGGGATAAGCCGCCCACGGGGCCGCCGCGGCCGGGGCCGCCGCTACGGTGCTGACAAAAACGGAACTCTGCGCGGAGGAGCCGTTATTGCCGCCGATGATATACAGCGAATTCGCCGCCGCCAGGGCGGTATGGCCGTAGCGGGGAGCGGGAAGCGAGGTATAGGTGAAAGCGGAAGAGTTGATCTCGCCGTCGGCGGCAAGCTCGTAGCCCCATACCTCGCTCCGGGCGGAAGCGCCGTCGCGCCCGCCGGCCGCATACAGCCTGCCCGCCAGCAGGGTCAGGCTGTGGGCATAGCGCGGCTCCGGCAGGGTATTGGTGGCGGAATCCCAGGTCCCCGGGCTGCCCGCCGCGTCCAGCCGGGCGGACTGTATGGCCGTAACCGGCCCGCCCGTGGTATAGCCGCCCAAAACATGCAGCCAGCCGCCTGATACCGCGGCCGCGTGGAAATATACCGGTATATCCAGGGCCTGCTCCGGCTCCCAGGCGGAGAGCGCCCCGGCCGAAGAAATATACGCCGACCAGACATTGGCCCGTATTGCGCCCTGGCTGTGACCGCCTATCACATACAAGCGTCCCCGTGCCGTCACCAGCTGGTGGCCGTACAGCCCTTCCGGCATGAAACCGGCCGGCTGCCAGGCGTCCAGCCCCGAGGGTGAGACCCCGGCCCGGTAAACGGCGCTGGAGGCATAAACACCGGTATAGCCGCCGGAAACAAAAACATGCGAGCCATAAACCACCGAAGACATACCATAGCCGGCGGCCGGCAGGTCGGGGGCCGATCCCCAGTCCCCCCCTTCCGGCGGGGCCGGATTGGCGAAGGCGGTGAAAGAAACATTAACGGCATTATGCCCGGCATCGTCAAAGCGAAAAGAACCCTCCGCCACCGGCGCCGCCAGCGTAACTCCGGTGGCCGAACTATAGCCGGCATAATCCCCGTCCATGTAGTTGGCCAGGATGAAGTTGTAGTAGCTGGTATTGGGATAGAGGTCCTCTATCGGCGCCTCCGTGCCGGTAGTGGAATAGAAGACCATGTAAGGCTCCACCTGGTCCAGGGTGGAGGCGAAAACATCATAGCTGGTGCCCGCCGGGTTCGACGCGGTCCAGTTAAGAGTGTAGCTGCTGGCGGCAGCGCCGGAATAATCGAAAGTGCCGGGAACGGCCACCATTTTAGAGTAAAAGCCGGCTTCAAGCTCCGTAGTCCCCGCTGCGGAAGAACTGTAAGCCACGCCGCCCAGGGCGCCGTCCAGCAGCAAAGGCGAGCCGTCCGTCAGGCCCGTAGAGGCGGCAGAAAACTCCAGGCCGTCGCCCAGCACGGTTATCCCGCCCGCTCCTGTTTTTTCAGCCGCCGCCGCCTGCGCCAGGAACAGGCTCAACGCCGCGAAGGCTGTAAGACCGCATTTTCCCATTCTTCTTTACCTTACTCCCGCGTTCTCTACTTTAACCCGCCTCTTAAAAGCCGGTCCACAAGTCAACAATGTCCCTGACACTAGCATTCTAACAGCTTTTTTTCCCGGACAAAGTTCCTTGTCCTTTCAACAACCCCGCCCAGCTTCCCGCTATATTCTACAACAGGCTTGAACAGCTCCGTGATGTCTTTCAGTCTATATTCATGAGCGATCTCATTTC
>PEXO01000060.1:2256-4474 GCA_002779045.1 Elusimicrobia bacterium CG08_land_8_20_14_0_20_59_10
GGAAGCGGCGTTTTACCGTGAGCTTTATCCGGGCGCCCATTCTTTTGAGCACCCGCACAAGGCCGAGCCTTGTAGGGTTGAGGCCGGTGTCCTTTATCAGCAGGCCCCGGCCGCAGAGCAGCGCCGCCGCCAGGAACGGGGCCGCTGACGAGATATCCCCGGGGACGCAGAGGCCGCGCCCTTTCAGCGAGCCGGGCTTAAGGGTTATGACGCGCCCGCGCCGCGTGAGCCCGGCGCCGAAATATTCCAGCAGGCGCTCGGTGTGGTCGCGCGAGGGGCTCGGTTCTTTTATTATGGTCCTGCCTTCCGCGTAAAGCCCGGCCAGCAGCAGGGCGGATTTCACCTGCGCGCTGGCCACCGGCAGGCAGTAGTCAATACCTTTAAGCGGTGACGGTTTTATGGCCAGGGGCAGGCGGCCGCGCCGCGTCTTTATCTTCGCGCCCATCAGGCCGAGAGGCCGGGCAACGCGGTCCATCGGGCGGCCGCGCAGGGACCCGCTGCCGTTCAGGACGGAGGGAAAAGCCTGTCCGGCCAGTATGCCGGCCAGCAGGCGGCAGAGGGTGCCGGAGGCGCCGGCATTGAGCGCGCGGCGCGGAGCCAGGCCGCGCAGCCCCCGGCCTTCCAGCGTTATCTTATTCTTGCGCAGGCTGTATTTCACGCCCAGCGCGGCCAGGCAGGCGAGCGCCGCACTAGTGTCGCCGCAGAGCAGGGGGTTCTTTATCGTTGTGCGGCCTTCGGCCACGGCCGCCAGCAGCAGCGCGCGTAGCGTTATTGATTTGTCAGGCGGGGGAGTGTAAACCGCGGTAGGCATAGGGCTGTTGTCCTGGTTCTGCAGTTACCCGACTATAATACAATACTAGCCTATGACCGTGCCGCTTCGCGCGGGTATTTGCCGCGCTTGAGCGAAGCGTAGATACCCGCCGCGCAGAGCCCGGCGGAGAGGAACATGGCGGCCCTGGAGCTCTGTATCAGGCCTTCCGCCTTTTCCGGAGACAGGCGGGTGCCGCCCAGGTAGAACGTGAAGATCACGGCCACGGCCACCATGCTTATCATCTGCCCGGCCACGCGCATAGTGGAAAGCGTGGAGGAGGCCATGCTGTAATAGCGCGGCGTCACCGCGCTCATCACGGAAATAGTGTTGGGCGCGGAGAAAAGGGCCAGGCCCAGCCCGGTCACCGCCAGGCCTGCGCTTATCAGCCATACGGGGGAGCCCGCCGAGATGAAGACGAAGAAAAGGACGCCGGCGGTGCAGACTATCATCCCCGCCGACGCTATCAGCCCCGGGTCGCGCTTATCGGCCATGCGGCCGGCGAGCGGGGAGAACAGCGCCATCAGGGCGGGCATCCACAGAAGTATAAGCCCGGCCTGTCCCGGCCCCAGTCCTTTTACGTACTGGAGATAAAGGCTGAGCAGGAAGCCTATGCTGAAAGTGGCGCTGTAATTTATCAGGGCCGCTAAGTTGGAAAAGAGCAGCCCGGGATTAGCGGCCATCATCTTCACGTCCAGTACCGGGTGCTCCGCCCGGAGCTCGTGGCGGGCGAACAGGACCAGACCGGCCAGCCCCGCGGCGCCCAGGGCCGCGCCCAGGGCCGTCGCGGCCGCGGCCGTGCCCGTCACCAGCAGCGACATTGAAAGGACATAGACCAGCGCCCCTTTCAGATCGAAGGTGTCGCCGCGCGCGTCGCGCCACTCGCCCTTCATGCTGCGCGCCATTTCCCACAATACCGCCAGGCCTATGAGGACATTGGCGTAAAAGATGCTGCGCCAGCCCATGGCGGCCACCATGGCGCCGCCCAGCACCGGCCCCGCGCAGAGCCCCGTGTATACCGAAGCGGTGGTGAGGCCGATGGCGCGTCCCAGGCGCGCGGGGGGAAATACCGAGGTGAGTATGGCAACCCCGGTACCGAAGACCATGGAAGAGCCCACGCCCTGCAGGAAACGGAAGAAGATAAGCCAGCCGGCGGAATTGGCCAGCGCGCAGAGCAGCGAGGCCAGCGTGAACAGGGAAAAACCCAGGCGGAAGACCCGCTTGCGCCCGTAAATATCGGCCAGCTTGCCCATAGGCACCAGCAGTACGCCCGCGGCGGCCAGAAAAGAGAGGGAAACCCAGGGCAGGGCGCGGGCCGTCATGCCGAGGTCCGCCGCCATATCCGGCAGCGCGATGTTTATGGCGGAAAGGACGAAAGGCGTGGAGAAGGACGCCATCATGGTGACGAAA
>PEXO01000009.1:0-3589 GCA_002779045.1 Elusimicrobia bacterium CG08_land_8_20_14_0_20_59_10
CCTGCGCCTTGTGCACGGTAAGCGCGTAGCCGAAGTCGAAAAGGTCGCCGCTGATGGTATGCTTGCGCTCCTTGGTGAAATTGAAAGGGGTATCCGCGCCGAACTGCGGCGAGTAGATAAGGCCGGAATACAGCTTGTCGCGGTCGTCCATCTTTATCTCCACGCTGTACCAATCCTTGCGCTCCGTCTCTATCTGCAGAAGCGTACCCAGCATGCCGTTGCAGACGGCCTTTTTATGATTATTGCGCAGGCAGATAACCCTGTCGCCGCGCTCGGGGGTGGGCTTCTCGAAGCCCAGCGCCGCCCGCACGAACTTGTTTATCCTCACGCGCGTGGAATTATAGCCGCAGAGCACCAGCGTGTCGGGCTTGAAATTCTCCAGAAGCTCGCCGGTCTTTTCCTGCGCGTCGCAGTCCTCGTTAAGGTACTTAACTATACCGGGGCCGTAATGCCGCGGCGGCACGCGGCCCGTCTTGCGGGCGAATTCGGACACCTTGATTATGGGATTGCCCCTGGCCTGGCGGTGTATCTCGGTCAGCACTATGTCCGGCGCCTGCATCAGGTTGAAGCTGCCTGAGATGGGCGGAAGTTGGCCATGGTCGCCCACGGCGACTATCGGGATATCGTAGGACATCAGGTCCTTCCAGATGGCCCCGTCCACCATTGAGGCCTCGTCCACCACTATCAGGTCGCGCTCCAGCTCTTCCTTGCGCTCCCAGCCGGTGATATGGCCGTGGTCGTTCTCCAGGGGCGTGTAGATAAGGCCGTGGATGGTGCTGACGCTGTCGCGGGCGGAATAGGCGCCGGCTTCCTTCAGCTTGTTCTTTAAATTCTGCGCGGCCCGCCCTGTATAACTGCAGAAGGCCAGGCGCGCGTGGTTGTCCAGCTTGAGTATCTCTTTTTTAAACACGCCCATCAGCGTGGTCTTGCCGGTGCCGGCATAACCGCCAAGCGTAATGAACGGGGCTTTGTCGTGGTCCTTGTACCACGACAGGAGTTCGTCCAGCGCGTTCTGCTGATCTTTGGAGAGTTCCATTTTATGGGATATTTTTACGGGGAACCGGCTTATACACTATGTTAAAAAGCGAGGATCGCAGAGAGGTGACAAAACTTGCCTTTGTCACGTATTCATAACCAAAATAGCCGGGTTTAGTCTCCACCACGGCAAAGTCCCGCTGCAGCTGCACCTGCCGGTATACCGCGCCGGGAACGGCAAGCCGCTCGACGCCGCCGGGATGCCGCCAGGACCGTACGCGCACATAATAAGTGGTGGAGCTGCGGTTGCGGTGCGAGCTTTTATAAAGCACCTGCGCCCTGTGAACTGCCGGCTTACTGTCGTCCAGAACCGCGTTGAACCAGACGCCGCCGCAATACCCCAGCAGCGGGAACAGCACCACGCATACGGCCGCGAACTGCAGCAGGCCGGAAAAGAACCAGGTCTTTCCTTTCAGCAGCAAAGCCGTTATTACAACGAATAACAGCCAGGCCGATAAGCTGTAGCGCAGCGAGTCCAGGAAAAGCTTCAGGGAGTCCAGCGGCTGCAGTTTTCCGGCAAAGATAAGGAAGGACACGAACAGCAGGAAGGAAAGCGCCAGGAGCACGCCGCAAAAGATCCGGAAGTTCTTTTTACTCAGCCCTCCCATGGGCCGCATGGACGCAAAAGCGGGCAGCTCCTCGCACAAGGCGGCAAGATGGGGCAGGGCGCTGCCTATAAACTCCGCGGGGGTGTCTTCCTTTATCTCGAAAGGGGTCCAATCCGCGTGCAGTCCGCCTTCTTCCAAATGTATGGCGGAGCAGCCCAGGGCGAAAAGCGCCTGCACGGCCTCCCTTTTTTTGGGTGAGGCAAAATAGGCGACGGCAAAGTCGCTGTCATCGGAGTCAACATCAAAACGCGGATCGAACCCGGGGTCCCCGGTCTCCACGTCTGTTTCCAGACCGAGCTTCTGCATGAAAGTTTCCGCGGCGCTCTGGGCGGTCAGCGAGAAGGTCCCGGAAGAGGGAACCTCCGTCAGCAGGCTCAGGAGCGAAGGGCTGTTCCTGGAACGCGGGCGGTATTGCGTGCGGATGCGGCGGCCGGAGAAGGTCAGCTCGCGCGCGGTCCCGGCGCCCGAAGCGCCCAGGACGCCGAGCTTGTCGAAGAAGCCGGCCTGGGTCTTCCCTTGTTTCTTGACTAACAGCACGAGCAGGACGGCGACTGTCGCGAAAAAGCCGAAGATGTAAACCAGTGGTATCAGGGCGGGGTTCATTGTTATTCTTTGATAGGCCCGAAGCGCGCTTCATAGTTCTTGATATTCTGCCGCAGGGCCTCGCAGAAGCGCCGGGCATGTATGTCCCCGGAGATAATGCGGGCCACCACCCTGGCCTGCGGGCGGGCGGGATCGCGGAAAATAAAGTCGAGCAGGAATTCGGTAGCGGTATGCGTTATTACTGACATGTCTGCGTAGACACCCTGGGCGGCCGCGTCATCTGCCTCCACCTCCAACTGCGCGGGCGCAGCCGGACCCGGTTTCGCCTTAGGCGTTATCCGCACTTCCTTGTGGGTCTTGTCCCACTTGATATATTCGCGGTTCTTCCGTGAAAACCTGGAAGGTTTCATGGGGTCACCGCCAGACCGGCCGCCAGGCAGAGCTGGGCCAGTACCGCCAGCGCGCAGGCTGCCCCGAAAAGACGGCGCTTGCGCAGGGCCACGCGCGCTCCTATCACTATCTGCCCGACCATATCCTCGTAATACGGGGTGGCGGTTATCCCGCCGCCCAGGTACCTGTCAAGGAAGGCGACAAGTTCCACCTGCGAATAGAGAGCGATATCGCTTTCGCTTACCAGGGAGTCTCCCGGCTGGTGTTTATACCCGCGCGGGTCCAGCACGGGAACGCGCTTTAAGGTTTCCATGAAAGGCGAACAAGCCAGCACTCCGACGAGCGCCGTGAGGCACAGCGCCAGCAGCGCCGCGCGGACGAAAGGACCGCCGGGTACCGTCAGGGCTATGGCCGGCATCTCCAGCACCGCCAGCAGCGCCAGGGCGGCCAGCTTCCCGTCCGTCCATTTCAACGAATCGTAGACGTTCGAGTGTATCAGCCGAAGCCTGCGCTCCGGGTCCGGGGTAAGGTGCGAAGAAACGCTCATAGTTTCACTCATTCTTGCGGCGGGCTAAACCCGTATAAAATCCTGGCGGCCATTTTCCAGGTACAGGGCTATCAGCAGGTAGTCCCGGAGATGGCGCGTCAGCAGGAAATTTTCGCGGACATGCTCGCGGCCGTTCTCCCCCAGCTTTCTGGCGTAGTCGGACTCGTGCAGCAGGCGCTTCATCCAGTAGGCGGTGCCTTCTATGGTGCGGGTAAGAATGCCGGAATATTTATGCGTTATCTGCAGCGGTATACCCCCGGTCGCGCCGGCTATCACCGGCTTGCCTTTCCACAAAGCCTCGGAAACAGTAAGCCCGAAACCTTCTTTCAGCGACTTCTGCAGTATGATGGCGGAAGCGCGCTGTATGGCGTTTATCTCCACATTGCAGGTAGGCGGCAGGCACAGGACTATGATGTCGGAATTATTTTTAGCCGCGGCGCGGGCCTCGGCCAGCACCTGCGCCCCC
>PEXO01000009.1:3670-3943 GCA_002779045.1 Elusimicrobia bacterium CG08_land_8_20_14_0_20_59_10
ACGCCCAGCGGGTCCTTCAGGCGGTCGAAACGCGACACCTGCGTGATAAGCGGCTTGTCCAGCGGGATCTCCAGCTGCCTCATTATCGCCGAAACTTCGTCATCGGTCAGGTCCTTGTTCTTGTCGGCCAGCGGATCTATGGAAGGCGGCACCTGGAACTGCTTGATGGGAAGTTCCTGGGAGAAAGCGGGCGCGGAAATGACCGCTGCGTCGTAATGCGCGACATAACCTTTCAGGAAATCCCAGACATCGTCCTGGCGGTTGGAAAGGTCG
>PEXO01000009.1:3994-4304 GCA_002779045.1 Elusimicrobia bacterium CG08_land_8_20_14_0_20_59_10
CCAGCCGGCTGCGGGTCATGTATCATGGCGATATCCGCGTCCAGGTTCATGGCGTCCATATTGGTTTTCAGGGTATCCCTGTAAAGCTGGAAATCCGCGGCGCTCAGTTCCTGGCGGGCGCCGTGCAGCGCGTTGTGGAATTTTTTGGTGACGGCATAAAAGTCCTCCCCGCCTTTTATCAGTTCCCAGCGCGGCTTTATGCCCAGTTCCGTCATCATGGGCAGCATGCGGTTAAGGATCTCGGCTACGCCGCCGCCGACGGCGGTGGAGTTTACGTTCAGGATGGTCTTGTCGTTAAGCCGGGAAGCTA
>PEXO01000039.1 GCA_002779045.1 Elusimicrobia bacterium CG08_land_8_20_14_0_20_59_10
GCGAAAAGGCCGTCTGCGTGCTGGAAGGCGGCCACAAACAGGTGGCGCTGCTGCGCCGTAACGGCAGGACCATAATCAAAGCCGGTGGCGGAAAGAAGAAGTGCCTGCCCTACAAGGACACCCTGCGCAAGGCTTCGTTCCGGGACCTTTTCCGCGAAGCCGCCGCCGTAACTCCCGCGCAGCTGGCCTACATAAAAAAGGGCGTGGAGATGAACCTGGCCGCGGCAAAAGAAGGACTGAAACTTAAAAAGGTCGGCTACTACATAGAGGACCTCATTAAAAAAGGTTATCTCAAGCGGGACATTCTTTCGAACGCCAAACTGACCTCCGCGGCCGCCACCGACGCGCGCATGGCCGGCGCGCCGATACCGGTGATGTCCAGCGGGGAATCCGGCAACCAGGGAGTAGTGGCGGTGCTGGTGCCCTGGCTGGTCGGGAAGGCTTTCGGCGTGCCGGAGAAAAGGATACTTCAAAGCATAGCCCTTTCCCACCTTGTAAATTCCTACATCAAGGTGTTTACCGGCGAGCTGGCGCCTATCTGCGGCTGCGCCGTGGCCGCCGGGGTGGGCGCTTCCGTGGCCGTGGCGTGGCAGCGCAGCGGCCCCGACGTCCGCAAAGCAACGCTGGCGGTAAACACCGTGATAAGCGATATCGGCGGCATGCTTTGCGACGGCGCGAAGAGCGGCTGCGCGCTGAAGGTGGCCTCCTCGGCGGACTCGGCCATACGCGCCGCCTGGATGGCCTCGCACGGCGAAGGCATAACGGAAGCCGAGGGGTTCATCGGCTGCACCGCGGAAGCCACCATTAAGAACATCGCCCGCATCTCCAGCTCGGGCATGGCCGAGGTGGACCGGATAATACTGGACATCATGTCGGCGAAGAGGAATTGCTGTTCCAAAGCGAAGAACTGCCTATGACCGGTTACGCGGTATTTCTAAGAGACCCCCTTCTGCCGCCGAGAGCCCCCCTTGAGCTTATGGCGCGGCGCCTGGGCGGCGCCGCCGGGGCAGAGGAATTCCTGGGCGAGAATCCCGGCTTTCTCGGGCGGCACCTGACGCTGGAGGCCGCAAAGAGCCTGGCGGAGGCGGCAACTAAAGCCGGGCTGCAGACGGTACTGGCCGCGGAAGCCGCTGTGGCGGCGCTGCCGCCCGCTTTGAAGCCCGTAAAGATAACCCCGGCGGGCACGGGCTTCCACGCCGGCATGCCCGGGGCACGCAATTACATATCCTATGACTCGGTCTCGCTCATCACGGCGGGAGCCTTCGACTCCGTCCTGCCGCCGGTGACGCTGGAGCCGCTGCGTAAAGGCCTGCTGGAAGAGGTGAAAAAACTCGCCGGCATGGAGATCCCCCGGCAGACGCTGCCGGCCGCCAGGGAAACGTTCTTCCGGGCTGAAGTGATAGCCCGGGCCGCAGAGGTACGCCTGGTGCTCGAGGCGGAGAACCTGGATTATTCCGGGCTGGGAAAAGAACGTACGCATTCCAGTTTCCTCAATTTCCGCAAGCTCCTGCAGATACTGAGCGGCTCCTCGATGAAAGCGCTCAGGAACCCTTTCCTGGAGGCCTTCCTGTCAGGCAAGCCGCTGGCACGGCTAAAACTGGCCTCGCAGCAGGCCTGCGAAACGGATACCGCGCGGCTTTTACTCTTATCTCCCCGGCTTTAACACGAACACCTGAATACCCGAACCTCATATGAAAAAAAATAAACCTTCAACCAGGTATTTCGCGCTGCACGCGCATTTCTACCAGCCGCCGCGGGAAAACCCCTGGACCGGGGCCATACCGCCGCAGCCGTCGGCCTGGCCTTTCCATGACTGGAACTCGCGCATAGCGCGCGAATGCTATCTTCCCAATTCAGCGGCGCGGATAAACGATCCCTCCGGGCGCACGCTGGAGTTCGCCAACAATTACCTCCACCTCAATTTCAACTTCGGCCCGACGCTGTTCGGCTGGCTGGAGCGGAATTACCCCTCCTGCTACGCCAGGGTGGTGGAGGCCGCCAGGCGCTCCCGCGCGGACCGCGGCCATTCCAACGCGATAGCGCAGGCCTACAACCACATGATAATGCCGCTTGCCTCCTTCCAGGATAATCTTACGCAGGCCTTGTGGGGGATAATGGATTTTGAACGGCGGTTCGGTTTCAAACCGGAAGCGCTGTGGCTGCCGGAGACGGCGGCCTGCGACGATACGCTGCGCCTGATGATAGACCTGGGCATGAAATACGTGATACTTTCCCCCTACCAGGCCCAGAAGGTGCGCGGCCCGGGCGAAGAGGACTGGACGGACGTGTCGCGCGGCGACCTGGACCCGTCACGCCCCTATGCCTGGCACGACACGCTGCCGGACGGGGCAAAAGCACCCGGGCGCGGCATAGCCGTCTTCTTCTACGACGGGCCGCTTTCCAAGGCGGCGGCTTTTGAGGGGCTGCTGAAGGATTCCACCATTTTCGCCGACAGGGTGGAGGCCTGTTTCAAGCCCGGCGCCGGCAAACCGCAGCTGGTGAGCATGGCCGTGGACGGCGAGACCTTCGGGCACCATCACAAGTTCGCCGACATGACGCTGGCGCACGCTTTCATGCACGAACTCCCCGGGCGGGGAATAGAGGTGACTAATTTCGGGCGGTACCTGCGCGATAACCCGCCG
This sequence comes from Elusimicrobia bacterium CG08_land_8_20_14_0_20_59_10, assembly GCA_002779045.1. GTDB lineage: Bacteria > Elusimicrobiota > Elusimicrobia > Elusimicrobiales > UBA9959 > UBA9959. The sequence continues at coordinate 2,643 of PEXO01000039.1, forward strand.
CAATGGGAGGCGCGCATACAGCCCGGACCCGACGGTGAGGGCACGGCCTGGAGCTGCGCGCACGGAGTGCGGCGCTGGAAGGGCGGCTGCGACTGCGGCGGCGAAGGCGCCGCCAGCCTGAACTGGCGGCTGCCGCTGCGTGCCGCGCTCAACACGCTGCGCGACGCGGCGGCGGCGGTCTACGCGGCGGAGGCCGCGAAATTGTTCCGGGACCCCTGGCAGGCGCGCAATGCCTGCGCCGCGCTGCTTTCGGGGCCGTCCGCCCTGACTGCGGACGAATTTTTCCGCGCGCAGGCGTGCCGCGAACTGACCAGGACCGAAAAGAAGCGCGCGCTGGAACTGCTGGAAATGCAGAAGAACGCCATGTTCATGTTCACCAGCTGCGGCTGGTTCTTTTCGGATATTTCGCGCATTGAGGCGATGCAGAACCTGCGCTACGCGGCCAGGGTGGCGGAAACGCTGCATGACCTGGGCTACGAAACCGCGGACAAGCCCTTCCTGTCGCTGCTGGAGATGGCGCACTCCAATTACCCTGAAGCGGAGAACGGGCTGAAGATATATCACAGGATAAAGGCCGAGAACGCGCTGGCCAGGCAGAAGGCGGCGGCGCTGCTGATAGCCGGGGCGCTGCTTGCCGGGGAGCCCGAGGAGACCGGGGAAGGGCAGGTACATATGGAACAGCGGCTGAACCACAAGGACACGCTGTGCATGCGGGGGACGGTGCTGGCCCCGGGCGCGGAAGGCCCGTCGCAGTTCGCTTTCTGCTACCTGCGCCGCGGCGAGGAATTCCCGCTGATCTTCTTCTCCGAACCCGCCGGGATGCCGCGCATACTGGAAATCTTTGCCGAGCCGGACCCGGCCGCTATCGCGGCGGCTCTTGAGAAGGAAAGCGGCATGGACCGGGTGAGCTTTGAGGATTTCTCCTGGGAGGAGAAGACCCTTTACGCCTGGCTGCTGGCGGACTCCGCCAGGCGCAGCCACGCCGCCGTGATACTGAAGATACTTGACGACTACCTGTACCTGCTGCTGCGCCTGCCGGAACGCACGCTGGCCTCCTGGGCGCCGTTGCGCGCGCAGGCGGCGGCCTATGCGCGCCAGGCGGCGGAGCTGGCCTTTGAAGAGGCCTGCCACAGGCCGTCCGCCGCCAGCCTGGAGTCGCTCTCCGTCCTGGCCGGCCGCCTGAAAGCCGCCGGGCTGGAGACCGGCCTGGAACTTTCCCCGGAAGCCGCGGCGGAGCTGGCCATGAAACTGACCGCGGCCGCGCTGAAAGCCCCTTCACCGGAGACCCTGGCCCCGCTGCTGCACCTGCTTAAGGCGGCCCGCGCGCTGGGGACGGCGGACCTGCTGTTCCACCTGCAGAACGGGCTTGCGGAGCTGTTCGCGGCGGTGCAGAAGGCGGACCTGGGCACGGAGTGCGTGCCTGCGTTGAAGGAACTGTACTCCCTGTCCGACATCCTGATAGAAAGGTTCCACCTGAAGCTGGACGCCATGAGCAAAGTCCCCGGAGGCGCCTGAGCTGACGGGCATAAAGGCTCTTCCGGGTTTAATTCGGGGTCAGCATTGTTGCGCGGCGCCCACCGTGGGGTTCGGGACTGCCCGCCCTCCAACTGGATTACCGGAAAAGCTGAATTACACGCCTGCGCGGGCGCTGCGGGGACCGGGTTAGCAAAACCTTCCGAACGCCGAGGCTTGCGTAGCGCCGAGGCGTGAGGCAGAGCGAGGCCACGGTGTGGCCGAGCGCGTTTTGCGTTCCGGTCCCCGCAGCGCCCGCGCCTCAGTGATCATACCGAGTCAATAAAAAAAAAGAGCCCGTCCGCTTCAGGCG
>PEXO01000332.1:0-918 GCA_002779045.1 Elusimicrobia bacterium CG08_land_8_20_14_0_20_59_10
GTCCGGGCGCATAGACCTCTCCTGGGTGTTCGCCGGCGACGACGGCGCGGGGCTGGCCATCCCCTTCGGGCGGTTCGCCGTGCAGTATTCCACCCTGGCCGGGGCGGTTTTCAGCACGGCGTCGGCGCAGGTGCTTATCTCCACCGGGCTGGTGGAGGCGGGCAGCCTGCGGCATCACACCGTGTTAAGCCTGAACCCTGGGGTTACCTATTACCTGACCCTGTGGACCAGCGACGACGCGGAGCTCTGGTCGGGGCCTTCCCCGCTGGCGCATACCATAGCCGGGCAAAGCATCGATGAACAGATCGCCGGCACGGTTAAGACCCCTTCCGGGACCGGGGTTACCGGGGTGCTGGTGGAGGCGTATGACAGCTACGGTATACTGACTTCGGAGACCTATACCGTTGACGACGGGCAGGGCTCGTTCACGCTGCTGAGCCTGGCTGACGGCTTCTACCGCGTGCAGGCTACCTGGGTGGACGGAGGTTTTTCCAGTTCCATAGCCAAGGACCTGATCCCTATGGGGTATGCGGACACTGATTTTGCGCTTTCGTCGGATTATGAGCTGGCGGGAGTTTCCGGCATCATACCGCTGTCGGCGGCTTCAGGGTACAGGCCGGCCTCCGCGGGCGGGGGGGAAGCCGAGCTCTGGCGCGGGGGCAGGCGGGTGGCTGCGGCGCGCTCCGACGCGGCGGGGCGTTTCTCCATAGGCAATCTTCTTCCCGGGAATTATACGCTGAAGGTGAAGGATGCGGCGGGGAGCTGGCGCAGTTTCAATATAACCCTGGTAGGAGGGCAGACCCTGGAGGTGAACCCGCTGGGAACACTGCTCAGGAAAGATACGGTCTACGTGTATCCGAACCCGGCGCGCACTTATGCCGTTTTCCACGCCGAGACCGGTGTACTGCCGGCCCGCGT
>PEXO01000332.1:944-2094 GCA_002779045.1 Elusimicrobia bacterium CG08_land_8_20_14_0_20_59_10
GTTCCCTGGTGAGGAATATTGACGAGGCCGTGCCCCTGTTGAAGATCTATGAGAAGAGGTGGGACTTTTCCGGCAGCCGCCCGGCCAGCGGCGTGTATTTCTACGTGGTAAGGGTGAAGAACGGGCTGACCGGGGAAGTGGAGACGGTCACAAAAAAATTCGCGGTTATCAGGTAGGAAAGTCACAGGTCACAAGCAAGAGGTGCAAGAGCAGGGGAGCAGAATTGATGAGAAAAATATTCCCGGTCCTTGTTCTGGCGGCGGGCCTGGCGGTGCCGGCCGGCGCGGCCACCCTTACGGCGGTGAGCGCCACCGTTAACGACGTCTCCGGGGCCGTGCGCGCCACTTTTTCTACCGGCGAGAGCCTTACCCTGCGGCAGGCGGTGAATATAACGGGGACGGGGACTCAAGTCGCCTTCACATTCAAGATCCAACACCCTTTGGGCGCGACAGTATTTACCCATTCCGGCAATGCCGCTCCGGGTACCGCCGGCGGCGCCCAGAGCCAGCTGGCCGGGATACCGATCTCGTCCTTCTATAGCGTGCCGGGCCAGTATTATTTTGTGCCCGAGACTTTTCTGGACACTGTGCCTCTTGCCTGGCCGGTAAACCTGGCGCCGGTGATGTTCACCATTTCCTCGCCCAACATCACCCTGGTCTATCCGCCCAACGGCGCGCGCAATCTTTCCGACAGCCCGGTCACCTTCCGCTGGGCGGCCAGCGGCGCCACCCGTTACCGCGTGACGGTGTCGGATAATGCCGGGCTTTATAACCCGGCGCATACCGGCGTTAACTCGGGCGGGAACTTTTATTCCTACCCGGCCAATCCCAGCGAGCCGCGCGAGCAGCTGGTGACGGAGCAGGTGTATTACTGGAAGGTGGAGGGCCTGGACGCCGCCAACAATGTCATTTCGCAGAGCAATATCTATAATTTTTCCCTGAAGTCCCAGGCTTCTTCGCAGACGCGCAACCTGGCCGTCACGTCGCTGACGCCGGCCGCCGCCGTGTCCGATTATTCCAGCCCCATAGCTTTCAGGGCCGTGCTGCAGAATACCGGTTCCGTGACCGAGACCAATGTCTCCGTGCGGATGACTTTCGGCGGCATGCCGGCCTCCGAGTCGCCAGTCCAGGTGGCCTCCATAGGCGCCGGC
>PEXO01000332.1:2137-4464 GCA_002779045.1 Elusimicrobia bacterium CG08_land_8_20_14_0_20_59_10
AGGAGCAGAGCCTGGCCGTGGCCTGCGTGGACCTTTTTGACGATAATATACCGGATAACTGCAAAACCATGCTGCTCTCCAAAAATACCGGGGCGGCCGCCGCTCCCGGCGCCGCCGCTCCCGCGCTTTCATACGAAGAGATGTTCCAGGCCATACTGGCGCGCCTGGGTCCGGACGCCGCCGCCGCGCTGGAGGGCTATACCTTCGAATCGCTCAGCTGCGCCAATTGTTCGCAGAGCGAGCTGGCGGCCATCATAACGGCGTTGATAAGCGGGGACGCGCAGCTGGTGGACGCTTCGGTTACCGATCTGGGGGGCGCCGCGGCCGCTTCGGGAAGCGCCTCCGCTGAAGCCTCCGCTTCCGAAACGGAGACCTCCGGCGAACCTCCGTCGTTCGAAGCCATGGAGCTTGCTGAGACAGAACCGGAGAACCGGGAGGAATGGACCGGCTACACGGAAGCGCTTAAAACACCGGAACCCGCCGTGTACGTGATAAAGAACCGCAAGGAGTGGAAGAAGGTCTGGGGCACCATTTCCAGCGAGGAGCCGCCCGACCTGGATTTTGACAAGAAGATGGTGGCGGGGATAATTTCCACCTCGGCGGACAGGGCCACTACCGTGCGGCTGATGGGCAAGCGAAAGACGGAGACGGGAATAGCCTTTGACTATTATGTCATAGAGGCTCCCGCGGGCGAGCAGCCGCAGTTCTCCGCTTATATCTTCAAGGTTTTTGATAAGGACGAAGGCAAAGCCGATTTCAAGCGGCTTGACGTAGGCGGAAAATAGAGGGAGTTCGGGGAGAGATTCGGCAAGGATACGGAGGAAGTTATTATGAAAACAAAACTGGTAATGGCGGGGCTGGTGCTGCTGGCGTCTTTCGCGGCGGCCCCGGCGGCTTTCTGCGCGCAGAAAATAGCCGCGGTGGTGGTCTATGCGTCCGGCAGCGTGGAAGTGAAGAGGGCGGGGGAGAAGCGTTTCGCCGCGCTGGCCGTTAACGACCTGCTTTTCCCGGGGGACAATGTGAAGACCGGGCGTTCGAGCCAGGCCAGTCTTGTTACCAAGGGCGGCGCCGAGGTGAGGCTTAACCAGAACTCGGATTTCGAACTATCGCCGCAGGGTAAACTGCGCGAGCTTATAAAGCTCTCGGTGGGACAGCTCTGGACCAGGATGCTGCACAAGATGGCCAAGATAAATGTGCGCACGCCTTCGGCCGTCTGCGCCATACGCGGCACCGAAGCCGACATAGAGCAGCGCGATATAATGACCGTGAAGGTGTACGAGGGCCATGTGGACGTGCAGAACTCGCTGGGCAAGCGGTCCCTGCGCGCCGGGCAGATGACCACCGTTTCCGGCGCCAATGCCGCCCCGGACGCCGTCAAGAAGATGTCCGGCACGGACGCCGGCAGCTGGCAGAACGATGTGAAGGTGAGCGATTACGATAAGTTCGTAAAGCTGCTTAAAGAAAGCGCCGACAGCGGTAAAAAACTGAAGACTTCCGTGCGGATGCCGGATGGCTCGGTGAAAACGATAGAGGGCGGACTGAAGAAGAAGTAGGAGTAGGCAACTGGGTAAAGGCGACTGGGCAACTAGAAGCAGCAGGGAAGAGCGGGCCGCGCGGCGGGCGTATAGTCGCCGTGCGGATGAATGCGGCGCCAGGCGCCGCCCGGAGGCGGGATGCGTGTATTATTTCTTGCGGTAATTTTAGCGGCGCAGGCGCCGTGCCTTTACGGCGCGGAGAGTTCGTCGGCGCAATTCCTTAGCCTGGGCTTCGGGGCCCGGGCCCTGGGGATGGGCGAGGCTTTTACCGCCGTCGCCGACGATATCTCCTGCGTTTACTATAACCCGGCCGGCCTTGCCGAGCAGGCGTCCGGCACTACCTGGAAGAGCGGTCCCGCGGGCCCCGCCGGGGATGAAGTGCAGTTCTCTCATGCCTGGCATGTGCAGGATACCGCGCTTTCACAGCTTTCGTATATGGCCCGGCCGTACATCTATTCCGCCACCTATTTTTCCGCCGGCAAAATAGAGGGGCGTAATGCCGACCAGTCGCTTTCCGGCGACTTCACCGCGCAGGACCTGGCGCTCGGTGTTTCGCGCGGCTTCATGCTGGGGCCGGTAATGGCCGGAATTACCGGCAAAATCATCAGCCAGCGCATAAAGACCAGCGGCGCCGCTTCTTTCGCCGCCGACCTGGGGCTGCTGTACCGTTTTGAGGGGTCGCCGTATTCCGTGGGCGCTTCGCTGGCGAACCTGGGCACTAAGGTCAAGTTCGAGGACGAGAGTTTTCCTTTGCCGCTCCGGCTGCGGGCGGGCGCGGCGGCGGCTTTCAAG
>PEXO01000453.1:0-2154 GCA_002779045.1 Elusimicrobia bacterium CG08_land_8_20_14_0_20_59_10
TGCCGGAAAACGGGTTAGAAGCCTTCGGCCTCGCTGGACGCGGGCACCGGGCCCGCCTTGGCCGCTTCCAGCTCGTATTCCTTGAGTATCAGCTTTTCCAGCTTGCCGCGGAACTCGTTATTGATGGGGTGAGCAATGTCCTTGTAAGCCCCGTCCTTTATTTTCCGCGACGGCATGCACACTATAAGCCCGGTATTGCCGGTCACCACCTTCATATTGTGCGCCACAAAAGCGTCGTCGAAAGTGACCGTCACGAACGCTTTAAGCCTGGCCTCATTCCTGAGGTGTATCTTTACTTCGGTGATCTCCATGTTGCCCCCCCCTGATGATTGCGCCTCCCCAAGGCCCGCGCCGGAACCCTCCGGCCGCGATTTCTGTACTGACGCGTCTCAGCGTGCCTGTTAACTGCGCGCTATACTCACTGAATTCTAGCAAAATTCCGTTAAAAAAACCCTGTAACTCCGGTTACGCGACGCGGCCGCGGCCAGGGCGCGCGCTTTTTTCAATCCGCGCACAAGGGCGAACACCGCCGCCCCGGACCCGGACATGAGAACCGCTTCGGCCCCCGGCCCCGTCCTTCTTCGCCAAGGCTTCGAAGGGACGTGGTCCTGCGAAGCTATTGTTAAGCGGAGCAGACCCGCCAGTCCGCGCTTAGCCCCCCGTACACGGGGATTCACAGGCAGAACCGCGTCCTCCAGCCGGTTGAATACGCGCGACGCATCAAAAACCCCGCTTTCCAGCGACTTCACAAAACCGCGGAACTCCGCGAGGCGCGTCTTTATTTCCCGGGCCGGCGCCAGTTTCAAACGGCTATAGACCTTTCCCGTGGACACGGGCGCGCCGGGATAGGCCAGCACCACGCGCGGCGCGCGGCCCCGGAATTTTACCGGCTTAAGCCTGACGCCCCGGCCGGTACCGGCGGCCATGGGGGAGTCAAGGAGGAAGAACGGGACATCGGAACCCAGCGCGGACGCCAGCCGCAGCAACTTGCGCATATTAACCGCGCGCGGGATACCGTATAAGCGGCACAGGCCCAGGAGGGCCGCCGCCGCGTCCGAAGAACCGCCGCCCAGCCCCGCGCCCGACGGCAGGGCTTTGAAGAGCCTTATCTCTACCGCGGGCTTTATGCCGAAAGCGCGCAGAAAAGCGGCGGCCGCTTTGTACACGATATTGTCTTCAGGCTCTTTAAGGCCGGGGATGCGCAGCCCGGTAACCTTTAAACTTATGCCAGGGACCCTGCCCTTTTTGAACGTGAGAGTGTCGCAGAGCGCCAGGCGGGCGAATATCGTCGCCAGGTTATGGTAGCCGTCCCGGCGGCGCCCCGTCACCTCCAGGAAAAGATTTATTTTGGCCGGAGCTTTAACCTGAATCCTGCAGTTCAAGATAGTTTTCATTGGAAAAATCCGGGAACAAAATTATCCGGCAGGATTCCCCGCGAAGGCCGTCTGATGAGCATAGCTCTTGATACGGCACGCCCCTAGAGGGCCCGGCGCTATGGCCGCCGACAGCGCCATAGGCCGGCGGCAGGCCAGTGGCTCCGCGCCCGGCCCGACGAGGCGTATTCCTCCCGAAGGGCGCCCGCTATGCGGGCGGAAAGTTGTAAATGCAGCTTTCAGGTTTACCTTCAGCATGTCAATCCGGCAGCTTCAGCTGGTTCACGCCTTTGAAATTCATCTGGTCCTCGTCAAGCGTGACACGAACGGAAACAAAGGGCATTTTAAATTCCAGTGTCCGGGCGAACAGGTACATGCCCTTCATAAAATAATCCCCCGGCAGGAATTCCAGCTTTTTTTCCTTCAGCGGGGTTATCGTTTCCGGCCAGGCGAGACCGTCGTTGAGACACACCTCGCGCGCACCGCCGGAAAAACAGCGCCGCCAGCCCTCCTCCGGCGCGCCCCTTTCCAGCCAGCCTCCGGAGAACCAGCCGCGCAGTTCCCCGGTTATCAGCGAGGCCCAGTAATCGAACGCGGCCGGGTCTATCCCATTAAGAGCTGCCGGGTCCAGCTCGGAAACAGAGCCGCTTAGCTGCGCCTTCCAAAGGGGCATCATCAGGGGCCCCATCACCGTGAGGTTGAGCGTATCCGGAGGGGAGAAATGAACTATCGCGTCGAACTTCACCGTTTTGCCGCGCAGCTTCGCCTGCACCCTGGCGAA
>PEXO01000453.1:2271-15248 GCA_002779045.1 Elusimicrobia bacterium CG08_land_8_20_14_0_20_59_10
GCGCCTGGCCGGCTTCTCCAGCAGCCAGGCAGTCTTCAGCGCCCGCCAGGCGGTCCTGTCGTCGCCGGAAGCGGCGTAGATCTCGCCGACATGCTCCCAGATCACGCCGTCGTCGGCAAGCGCCTTCAGGGCCTTGCCTATCCAACTGCGCGCCTCAGGCACATTGCCGCGTTTAAAATTCACCCAGGCCAGGGAATCCAGGTAAGCTCCGTTGCGCGGCTCCAGCGAAACGGCCTTGGAAATAAAGCCCTGCGCCTCCTCCAGCTTCAGGCCGCGGTCGGCCAGCGCATAGCCAAGATAATTGAGCGTATTGGCATTGCCCGGGTCCGCCGCAAGCAGGTAGCGGAATTGTTCCTCGGCAGAAACGATATCATTCTCACGCTCACAGATTATGGCGTACTGCAGACGGGCGTCCTTGTTCCCGGGCGCCTTGCCGATAAGCTCCTTAAGCAGCTTCAGGGCCTTGGCCGTACGGTCCGTATCGTCATACCCCAGCGCCAGGAAATACGCCACTTCGGTGTTTTTCGGCCATTTTTTCGCGGCGGCCTCCAGCATTTCCACCGCCTTAAGATAGCGGCCGCTCTGCGTGTAATAGTAACCGAGCCTCAACACCACGCCCGGGTCGTCCTTAAGCGCGCGGGAGCCCTCCAGGTAGGCCGCGGCGGCCGCGTAGTCCTTGCGGTTCTCGGTTATGACCGAAAGCCAGAAGCAGGCGGAAGGATCGCTTTTGTCCAGCTCCCAGGCCCTGAGGAAATATTTCTCCGCTTCCGGGATATCGGAAATAGCAGGTGAAGCGTACAGCTCCCCTATATGGTCCAGCAGTTCCACGCTGCGGGTTTCCAGGGACAGCAGTTCCTGGCACTGCGCCAGGGCCGCGGTGGTATCGCCCTTCAGCTCATAATAATCCGCCAGCATATAACGCGGCTGAAGATAGAAGGAATCGGCCTCTTTTGAAAGTATCAGGTTCTTCTCCACCTCGGGGGAGGCGCCCTTCATATTGTGAAGTACCGCGATCTGGTAATAGATCTCCGGGGCATCCTCGGGCTTGAGTAGAAGATACTTGCGCAGGTACTCTATGGATCTCCCCTGGTCCTTTGAGCTCCAGAGGCTGGCCAACTGATAAAGGGCCTCATAATTGCCGGGGTCCAGTAAGGCCGCCTTTTCATACGCGGAACGGGCCTGCTCAATGTCGCCTTTGGTCCATTTAACATTGCCGTAGATCACCCAGCTGTCGGCGCTTGAGGAATCCGCTTTAACGATAAAATCCGCCCAGCCGGCGGCCTCATTCGTCTTCCCCGTGTGAAGCGCCAGGTTCAGCGCCTGCTTATAAACGAAGATCTCCTGCGGGTCAAGCAGTATCGTGCGGCGGTATTCCTGCAGTGCCGCGTCGTAATTCCCCTTGCGCTCCTGCACCATCCCGTTCATAAAATGCAGATATGCCGCTTTATTGGCGGCTGATGCCGGCACGGCGGCGCAGAACAGTAAGGACAGGGCTGTAGTTTTGATCATATATCTTTTACCGGGACGGTCTTCCTCAGCAGCAGGGCGTCGTCAGTGTTATTATAGAATTTTGGCCTTTTCCCCACCACCTCGAAACCGTACCCGAGGTAGAGCGCTATGGCGGCGGCGTTATGCTCGTTCACTTCCAGGTCTATTTCCCGGCAGAGGTTCTTGGCTGCATATTCGAGCATCTTCCCTATCAGCGCCGTGGCCGCGCCGCGGCGCAGGGAGGCCTGCGCCACCGCCAGGGTGTTAAGCTGTACCTGCGGGCGTAGTATCCAGAAATTGATGAAGCCGGCCGGGCGGCCGTCCGCCTCCGCCGCGAGCGTCACGGAATTGCGGTTCTTCTCCTCCGCCCCGAAGCCTTTCTCACCCCAGGCGGGATAACCGGGATGTTCGGCCTCTATCGCCGCGAAAGCCGCGTAATCCTCTTTCTTCGCCCTTCTTATCAGCATATAAATGGCCCGCAAGTCACAAGACACAAGCATTTAGGGTCGTACCGAACTTGCCAGTCTTCATTCATCTCCGGCTTGCGACCTGTGACCTGTGACTGGCCTTTGGCGACTTGTGACTGGTGACCTGTGATTTTTGTTCCAGTTCGTATCTGGCCGGCTTCAGGTAAAGGGGTTTGAGGGTCCCGTTCTTATAGGCCAGGGCGGTCTTAATTATATACTCCGGGATCACCCTGGAAACAACGGCCGGGGCGCGGCCGGCCCACACAGGAGCCAGAGCGTATATCCCGGGGTCCTCTTCGGAATCGGCAGCCACATAAAGCGGCCCGGCGGCGGCGAGCGTTTTAACAAGTTCCTCCGCCTTAAGCCATACGGGCTCTCCCTCAGGGCGCGGCAGCTTCAGCGCCCCCCCCGCCCTGAAGAACTGGCAGAAATATTCGTCTTTAAAAGCGTGCACCAGCGCGGCCAGCCGCGCCACCGGGAATTTCACGCTCCAGTCCCGGAAATGCCGGCTTTCCGCGGCCTGAAGCGCCAGTATTTCAAAAAGCGTGGCGGTATATACCCCGGCCCCGGCCATGGCTTTGAGCGCGCCGGCGAGCGTAAGGGAGATGCGTATTCCCGTGAACCGCCCGGGGCCGCGCACGGCGCAGATGGTCTCCACGGAACGGAGATCCCCGCCGGCTTTGCCCAGCAGGGAACGAAGAGCCCCGAACAGCACCCGCTCCTGGTTAAAGACCTTCCTCTGTGAACGAAAAGTCCGCCCGCCGCGGTCCGCGGCCAGCTTCAGCCTGGAGCCGGAAGTACAGATACCGAGCTTTACTTTTTCAGCCATTTTTCCTTTAAACCCCGCAAAAGTTTTTCCGAAGCCCCCGCGGCGCGGGCTATTATCTCCCGGCGGTCCCCGCCGGCAAGCCTGAATTCCAGCCTCAGCGGCTCCAGGCCGGAAAAGATCCGTACGGCTTCGCCGGGCCATTCCACGGCGGTTATCCCGTCGCAGCGGAACAGGTATTCGTCCAGCCCGATATTCTCCAGGTCCGCCGCGCCGGCGCGGAACAGGTCGAAATGGTAAAGCTTCAGCCGCCCGCAGTAGGAGCGCATCAGGTTGAAGCTGGCGCTTACCGGCAGTTTTTTGGCGCCCAGCGCCGCGGCCAGCCCGCGCACAAAGAAGGTTTTTCCCGAACCTATAGGCCCCTCCAGGAAAATAACCTCCCCTCCCGCCAGCCTGCGCGCCAGCAGCCGCGCCAGCCGGGCCGTGTCGGCCGGGCAGGAACTCTTAAAAGTGCTCGAAACCGCGGACTTCGCCGTCATAGTTCTCCACGCGAACACCGCCGCCTTTTTCCATGCGCCCTACCACTACCGCCCCGGGCAGAAGCTTTTTTATTTCTCCCAGCCTCCGCGGACCGGCGGTGAAAACCAGCCCGTAATCCTCGCCGCCGCCTACCGCGTAGTACCGCCAGTCGCGCGTCTTAAAGCGGCACCAGGCCCGCAGTTCCGGGGAACAGGCCCCTTCACCAAGGCTCAGAACGGCGCGGCAGCCGGACAGGCGTGAAATTATCTCCGCGCTGCGCTGCAGGCCGTCGGAATTATCCAGCATGGCGGTGGCCAGCGACCTGCGGCCTATCGTTTTTCCCGCCAAAAGCATCGGCTCCGGCCGCCAGAAGGAACGCACAAGGGCCGCGAACTTTTTCTTTTGGGCCGCTATGCCCCTTTTGAGCACTTCCAGGCCGGCCGCGGCCTCGCCCAGCGGGCCTATGTTCAACAGGAGGTCTCCGGGCGAAGCCCCGCCGCGCGTCACTGGTTTACCACGGCCGGTTTCTCCCCAGGCGGTCATGTAAAAATGGTTCTCCCGCGCGCCGGCCAGGTTGCCGCCGGCCACGGAGATACCGAAGCGCAGGGCTTCCGAGCGCAGGCCGCTCACGAAGCGCCTTATAAAACCCGGCGGCAGGTCCCTGCGCAGCCCGGCCCCGGCCACGCAGGAAACAGGCTTTACGTCGCCCATGGAGGCCAGGTCGCTCAGGTTCATGCGCAGGAGCTTGGCGGCTATGTCCTCCGGCCGCGCGAAGCGCGGCAGGTAATGCGTGCCCTCCACCATTTCATCGGTGGTTATCACAAGATCGCGGCCCGCAGCGTGGCGCAGTACGGCGCAGTCGTCCCCCGGCCCGAGCAGCAGCCGGCGGTCCCGCGGAAAGCGAAAAGCTTTTTCTATATGCTCTATGGCCGCGGCCTCCGCGGAGCGCTTCTTATTCACGCTTTTACCCCGGCGCGGCGAAGGGCGGCGGGCAGTTCGTCTATCAGCCCGGAAGCCAGCACCCCGCGCTCGGTAAATTTTTTCGCCGCCAGTTCCCCGCACAGCCCGTGCAGGTAAGCCGCCAGAACGGCGCTTTCGAAAGCGGTCTTTAGCGTGAATGCGGCGCGCAGGCCGGCCTGCGCCCAGAGGCCGGCGCAAAACCCGGCCAGCACGTCTCCGGACCCGCCCTTGGCCAGCTCCGGCCCGCCGGTGGTATTGCGCAGGACCAAAACCCCGTCGGAAACCAGCGTGCCCGCTCCCTTAAGGACGGCGGCCCCGCCGCAAAGCCGCGCCAGGGCCGCCGCGGCTGCGGGCCTGTCCTTTATGCGGGAGCCGAGCAGGCGCGCGGCCTCGCCGGGATGCGGCGTTATCAGCCTGGGCATCTCCGCCCGTGGGAAGGCCCCCGCCAGCGCCACGGCGTTCAGCGCGTCGGCGTCCAGCACGGCGGGCAGCTCCAACAGCTTAAGCAGCCTTATGGCAAAAGCAGCGGTCTCACCGGCGGTGGAAAGCCCGGGGCCGGCCAGCAGCAGGTCGAATTTTTTCCCCGCGGCAAAAGCGGCAATGGTGGAAGCGGCCTTCAGGGAAAATGCGCCGTTCCTGCAGGGGGCCCCGAAAGTCATAGCCTCGGGAAGCGCCGCGGCGACCAGGCGCCTTTCAGTCTCCGGGCAGGCCACGGTCACCAGCCCCGCGCCCGTCTTCAAAGCCGCGCGGGCGGCCAGCACCGCCGCCCCGGTCAGCCCGCGCGAGCCGGCCACTATCAACAGGCGGCCATAATCGCCCTTATGCGAGTTCTTCCGGCGCGGCGGCAGCAGCGGCCGGAGCATGCCCGCGTTTATTGCGCGCGTTCTCATTTTTTAAAAGCTATTGCCGACGCTACCGCGTAGTCGGAGGTATGGGAAATGGAAACCAGCAGCGCGGCGCCGGGCAGGCCTTTCACCTTTACCCGCGGGCGGCCGCTCAAAGTGTTCTCCACCTCTATATTCTTTAGAGAAATCCCGGTATTGTCCAGCGCTTTTATGACCGCCTCTTTCACCGCAAAGCGCGCGGCGAGGCGCTCGTACTTATTGCCGCTTTTAAGTGAATAGGCCAGTTCTGCGGGAGTGAACACCCTTTTAAGAAAAGCCGGGCTGCGCGAAGCGAGGCCGCGCAGCCTTGACACTTTCACCAGGTCCACGCCGAGGCCGGTAAGGAAGGGATGTTTCATTTTTTGGTTCAGCGCACGGTTACGCTCTTGGCCAGGTTGCGCGGCTTGTCTATGTCGCAGTTCTTTGCCAGAGCGATATAGTAGGCGAACAACTGCAGCGGGATCACCGAAAGCAGCGGGGTAAAAAGCTCGTCCGTCCGCGGCAGGACTATGTAGCGCGAGGCCTTCACGACCTTTTGGGAAGCCTCGTCCACTATGGCCACCACGTCGGCGCCGCGGGCCTTGGCCTCCTCCACATTGCCGGCCACAAGAGCCAGCACGCGGGAGGAGGGCGCCACGGCCAGCAGCGGCATCCCCTTGTAGATTATGGCAATGGGGCCGTGCTTCATCTCTCCGGCGGCATACCCCTCGGCATGCACGTACGAGATCTCCTTGATCTTAAGCGCACCCTCCAGCGCTATCGGGAAATTTATATGCCTGGAGATAAAAAGGAAATGCTCGCTGGAGGAGAAGCCCCGGGCTATTGCGGCGATCTCTGCTTCTTTTTCCAGGGTCTCCTCGATAAGCCGCGGGATCTTCAGTAGTTCCTCGGCGTAACGCCTGGCGTCGGTCTTGTCCAGGTGTCCCCGCGCGGCCGCGAAATGCCCCGCCAGCAGGTAGATGGCCGCGAGCTGCCCCAGAAAAGCCTTGGTGGAGGCCACTCCTATCTCGGGGCCGCAGTGCGTGTAAAGCACATAATCCGCTTCCCGCGTGAGCGTAGAGCCCACCGTATTGGTTATAGCCAGCACCTTCGCACCCGCGGCCCTGGCCTCGCTCACCGCGAACAGCGTATCGGCGGTCTCGCCGGACTGCGAGACGGCCACGACCAGCGCCCCCCCCGCCAGCAGCTTGGCCCTGTCGGTAAATTCAGAGGCGAAGTCCGCGTAGGCGTTCATACCGAAATTCTCGAAAAGTCCCCGCCCCACCAGGCAGGCGTGATAAGCGGTACCGCAGGCTATGAACTGCACCAGGGAAAAACCCCGCATCGCTTCGGCCGTGAACCCCAGTTCCGCCTTCAGGGCGTCGCCGCCCAGCGGCAGCAGCCGGCCGCGCAGCGTGTTCTCCACGGCCCCGGCCTGCTCGTGTATCTCCTTGAGCATGAAATGCTTATAGCCGCCTTTCTCGGCCATGGTGGAATCCCACTGTATCGTGACCGGCTCTTTGGCGAGCTTCTTTCCCTGGAAGGTGTAAAAGTCTATGCCGTCCTTTCTCACGGCGGCCAGTTCGCCGTCATTAAGGAACACCACCCGCTTGGTGTGTTTCAGGAAAGCCGAAACATCGGAAGCTATGAAATTCTCGCCTTTGCCGAGCCCGACCACGAGCGGACTGTGCAGGCGCGCGGCCAGTATCATCCCCGGGCATTTGGCCCAGACGGCCGAAAGCGCGAAAGAGCCGCGCAGGTCCGCCACGGCGCGGCGGAAAGCCTCGAAGAACACGGGCTCCAGCATGTCGGCGCGCATCGCTTTTTCCTGCACATGCAGGCTCTTTAGCTTTTCCTCGATGATATGGGCTATTACTTCGGTGTCGGTCTCGGACTTGAATTTGTGCCCCGCAGCCAGAAGTTTGTCCTTCAGGTCCAGGTAATTCTCAATTATCCCGTTATGCACCACCACCACCTGCATAGTGCAGTCCGTGTGCGGGTGCGCGTTGTCCTCGGAAGGGGCGCCGTGCGTAGCCCAGCGCGTGTGGCCCACTCCGACATGGGACCCCTTTACCGGCTCTTCCCGCACCAGTTTCTCCAGCGCGTCAACGCGGCCGCTGACCCGCTTGAGATAAAGGGAGTTTTTCGAGTCCACCGCCGCGATGCCGCAGGAATCATAACCGCGGTACTCCAGCCTTTTGAGGCCGTCGATCAGCACTTCGGTGGTTTTATTTCCGCCAATATAGCCGGTTATTCCGCACATAATTGCCGCCTGGCCGCCGGCCAGCTGAACAGCTGGACAGCATTTGCCGGTCCTGGTTCTTCAATTCCGAAATAGCCGCCTGGCCTATTGGATAAGCCGCTTCATTTCCGCCACGGCATTCTTGAGGCCCACGAACATGGCCCTGGAAATTATGGAGAAGCCGATATTAAGGCAGTCCATTCCCTCTATGCGGGCGATGGGAGCCACGTTGTAATAGCCCAGGCCGTGGCCGGCGTGCAGGTGCATCTTCAGTTCCTTCACCAGGAACCCGGACAGCTGCAGCTTCTCAAGCTCTTTGGCCTGCAGCTTTTTGCCCCAGGCTTCGGAATATTTGCTGGTGCAGAGCTCTATGCTGTCGGCGCCCATATTATGCGCGGTACGAATGGCCTGCGGCGCGGGATCGGCGAAAACGCAGACCTCAATGCCGGCATTGGAGAGGCTCTTTATAGTCTTTTCCAGGTCGGGCTGCTTGCCCTCGAGCTTAAGACCGCCCTGCGTGGTGACCTCGCGCGAATTTTCCGGAACGAGACACACGGAGTCCGGGCGGACGCGCAGCGCGAACTTCTCCATCTCCGGTATGGCGGCCATCTCCAGGTGCAGGCTCCCTTTAACCTCATGGCGCACCCTTTCCACGTCGGCGTCCTGTACATGCCGGCGGTCCTGCCGCAGATGCATAACCACCATATCGCCGCCGGAGCTGTAAACTACGCGCGCGGCTTCAACGGTGTCCGGATTCTTCTCCATGCGCGCCTGGCGCAGCGTCGCCACATGATCTATATTTACGCCGAGTTTAACCTGTTTCATCCGTAAAACCTCCACCCAGAATTAAGGTCCGAAAACATGTCCGCCTTTACGGCCGCTGCCCGCGCCTCAGACAGCCAGGGCTATGCATGTGGACTACGCTTGCAATGTCGCCTCGGACACTTTCTTGTGCCGCAACAGGCGCAAGGCTATGCCAGTGCCGCAACAGGCGCAAGGCTATGCCAGTGCCGCAACAGACGCTATGCGTATCAGGCGGCCTATGCGTATCAAGCGGCCGCCGCGCCGGAATGCTTCCTGTAGTGCTCCAGCAGCTCGTCGGCTATCGTTTTTATCTTCTCGCGGGACTCCCCTTCCACCAGCAGCCGCAGCAGCGGCTCGGTACCGGAATAGCGGATAAAGATGCGCCCGTTGCCCTTCAGGCCGTTCTCCAGCTTCAAAAGCTTCTCCCGGAAACCGGCCACGTCCTTAAAATGAGGTTTGCTGGAGACCCTGACCTTCTCCACCACCTGCGGGTAGCGCCGCCAGTGCCGCCTGAACCAGCTGAAAGTGCGCCCCATGTCCCGCACGGCTGCCAGCGTCTGCAGGGCGGTCAATATGCCGTCGCCGGTGGGCGCGAATTCCCTGAAGATAATGTGGCCGCTGGTCTCTCCGCCCAGCTTGAGATCGCCTTTTTCCATGGCATCGGTCACGTTCTTGTCGCCGACGGGGACCTGCGACACGCTGATGCCGAGGTCCTTCAGGTATTTTATCAGGCCGTAATTGGACATGAAGGTGAGCGATACGCCGTTGTTGGTGAGACGCCCGCGCGCCTTCAGGTAAGGGGCCAGCGCGGAGATGATGTCGTCGCCGTCCATCGCGCCGCCCTTTTCATCGGCGAACATGCAGCGGTCCGCGTCCCCGTCGAAACTTATGCCGCAGAAGGCGCCCCAGGCCGCGGCGGCCGCGGCCATCTTCTCCGTATGCAGGGCGCCGCAGCCCACGTTGATGTTCTTCCCGTCCGGCTTGTCGCCTATGACCTTGACCTTCGCGCCCAGGTCCCTGAAAATGCGCGGCGCGATCTTATAGGCCGCGCCGTTGGCGCAGTCGAGCAGTATCTTGAGCCCCTTCAGGCTGAAACCGGGCGGCAGCGTACCTTTAAGGAACTCTTCATAGCCCCGGGTAAAATCCCTGCGGTGCAGGCCGGGATGCGAAGGGCGCAAAGAGAGCGGCTTTTCGGCCAGCAGCAGCTTCTCTATCCTTGCCTCTATGGCGTCGTTCAGCTTGAGGCCGTCGGAGGAAAAGAATTTAATACCGTTGAATTCCGGCGGGTTATGGCTGGCCGAGATGACTATGCCTAAATCTGCGTTCTCCCGCTTTACCAGGTAGGAGACCGCCGGCGTGGGGATTATGCCGAGGTCCACCACCTTGAACCTGGACGCGCCGAGCCCCTCCACCAGGTATTTCCTGATAAGCCGGCCGGAGGCGCGGGAATCCATGCCGATAAGGACCACCGGCCTGCCGGAGCCTTTTTTCTTGTACTTGGGCAGCACCAGAGAAGCCGCATAGCCTATTTTGCGTATAAAATCCGGCGTAAAAGGATAATCCCAGGTGATGCCGCGTATGCCGTCGGTGCCGAAAAGCTTGCCCATTAATACGTCTCTCTTCTAACCAGCCGATATAATATTATATTATATCATTCGCGGAGCCTCCCAGTAAGCCCCTCCGCGGACCTCTGCGCAGTCCGCGCGCGGCCCCCGAGCGCAAGCGAGGGGCGCGACAGAGGGAAGGATGGCCGAGTGGTTTAAGGCGCCGGTCTTGAAAACCGGTGTACGGTTAACCCGTACCGTGGGTTCGAATCCCACTCCTTCCGAAGTTTTTCGCTTTTTAAAAAATCGGAAGAAAATTATTAATTTCTGCGCGCGCAGAATTCGGAATTTTTTTTCCGAAAAAGAAAAAAGTAAAGTTTGGCGGAGTTTAAGGGATAAAGTTCGACACTACTTTGCCGGACATCCAGCGGAAACATTGTAAATACCGCTTTCGCGCTGTTTCCTAGTAAACTCCAGGGCGATAAACCGCTTGAAGCCGTCGCGGGCGTGGCCACGATGCGCGGCCGCCAATAAAATTATATTTTTAATGGACCCGAAGTCAGCCGAACAGCCTATGCAGGAATGAGGCGATGGCCCCGCGTTTTGGTTTTGTGGAAGGAACAAAATCATCAAGCATCAACACCTTGATTTCTTTTACCGCTCTCAGGCGCTTGTCATTTGTAATAAAAATATCGGCATTCCCGCATATCGCTGTGGCGACATGAATCGCGTCCGGAGTTTTTATTCCATACACAGCCTTTATCCGCGCCGCTTTTTCCGCGATCTTCTCTTCAAGCGGGCACATCTTCAGTGCGCCGCAGAGAAGAATATCGCGGTACCGGGCGGCGATATCATAGGCGCCGGCCTGAAGCGGTTTTACCAGCACCTCTATAAGCGCCAGGTGGGAAGCGATGCCGTGGATTTCGTTTTTCGACACCTCGCCGAAAATATTTTTTAGGATTGGCAGGTATACGGGATGCTCTTCTATGAAATAAATAAGCGGGGCAGTGTCAAAACACACGACCTGTCCGCTGGATAAACCGGCGCTAAGATTTCCATTCATTTCTTAAGGAATTGATATATTCCTGCGGTTCAACATCCTTCCAAAGATGTTTACCGAGTCCCTGTAGACTCATAAGGCTCATCGCCGGCGCCGGTTCCTGCAAGGTGACAGCCGTATCGCCTATTTCCATCAACCTGTCAACCTCTTGAACCACCTTTTCCGACTCCACATATAAATACGGGGCTTCAAGATTTCCCATTGTTAGAATCGTCATTTTTCACCTCTTCAAACAAATCCCGCAGCTTATCGGTTATGCTGCTTTCAAAAACGGTTTCCACGTTGTCATGCGCTTTTCTGATTTCATTGTGGATATCTTCACATTTAAGCGGCATCCCACCGTCATAAATATCATAAAGGTCCAGCATAAAGGCCAATGCGTCCGGAGCTTGAGGAGCGGAATTCCCAAAAGTCGCAAGGAATCTGTGTCCTGCAGTCTTGACCGGAATTTCAATCCGAAGCATAAACGGCCCATGACTCCGCCCCACGGCTTCCGGAAGCTGCGGGTATATCTTAAAGTAATCTTCCATTTTAATGCTGGTATACGGCAATACGATATTATTTATATATCTAACGCCGAACCGCACAATTCCGGAAGGCTGCGTCAAAGAAAAATATTCCCTTAATATTGCCTCAATATCCGGCTCCCATTTTTTAAATTGCGGGTACGGCTTTAAATGGTTTACGACTAATAAATCTTTTGCCACCTGGACAAGCCGGCTTTTATCATCGGACACAAATTGAATCCGGGGCTGTCCTCTTTTTTTGGTTATACTCTCCGATTCGGCGGATATATCAATTTTCACGCCGACCTGTTCCAATTGGCGGCGTTGCGGATATGCCGGCTTGATTTTCTCATACAGCCGTCCGGGGACGGCGTCGTCCCAATGAGAGCCTTGGAAATAGAATTCGCACAGCGCCTCAACAAGCGGGGGGATTTTGTATCTTTTACCCATTTTAACTTTAGGTTTATTATACGAAAAAATAAGGCTGAAATTTTGCTAAAAATATTAATAGCGGCTGACATGGCCGCGCAACTGAATTAAGCATACTGTCACAAAATTTCCCAAAGTGGGAGAATCGCCCGTGTCAGGTGTCTCCACTATAATCTTCTGTGTGCCGGCATTTCGGGTAATATGGACAGCCATAGAAAAGTCCATATTTACCTTTGCGCAGCTTAAGGGGAACATTGTGCTTTGGACAGACACGGAGACTGGCGCCGGTTCGAATGGATTTTCTCCGCTTTTTTGTCGTCATCTTTTTAGGCCGCGATTTTTTTTCGGGTTTTGGTTTCTGAGGTTCCGCTTGTGTTGTTCCCTGAGGCTGAGACAGAAGTTCCTTGCAGTGTCCACATTTCAGAAGGTGCCCTTCCTCATGTTTCCAGATGCGTACTTTCATTCCACAGTGTGGGCAAATGACAACCTTTGCACAGTCGGAACAGATTCCCTCTGTGAGTTGGTCGGCTGACGTTATCTTGTGGCAATGGACGCATTGGCGATATAGCTGACGGTGACAATCGCTGCAAAGGTTGTCCTTCAACTCCGCTTTTAAAAAATGTTTCTTGCATCCTTCGCAATAGTCAAACAATGCGTTGTGACAGGGCAAACAAAACCCATCTCTCATCTCTTTTTTAAGGACATATTTACAACAGTTTTCAGCCTTACATTGGGCGTAGAGTAGTAAGCAGGTATCGCAATACGGTAATGCTTTGTCAGGGAACTCGCAAAAGAACTTGCTATGGCAACCCTTACACGTTAGTATGTGTTGCAAGGCGCAGTGGACGCAATGTGCAGAAGCGTGATGAGCGCACAAGGAGAGGTTGGCTATGCAGTCTGAGAAAGTGTGTGATTCGCATTCGATCCTCTTGCGCAGGGTGGCAACGAACTTCGCCTTACATGTGTTGCATTCATGTACATGGTAATGTTTGAGTAGATTGGTATCCGTTTGCGTCAACCCTAGGCGGGATGAAAAAAAATTCTTTATATCCTCGTTGATGTCGTCACAAATGCGTGTGTAAGCTTGCCAGAGATTTGCCAAACACCGGGAAACGCTTGGGCGCAGTTCAGGAGTGTCTTGCAGGACCTGATAAGCAATCGTTATTGCACCGTCAAGCAAGGGTAGGTCCGCAGCGAGAATCTTTGCTTCATTTGTAACAATGCAGTCCAAAGCAGGACGGATGCGACCGTTTCGAAGGAGATGCTGGAGATATTCATTAAGCACCGATTTTCGCAGAGCCCTAATTCTCACATCTTCCAAGCTGGTCA
>PEXO01000075.1 GCA_002779045.1 Elusimicrobia bacterium CG08_land_8_20_14_0_20_59_10
CGGCCTGTTTCACCGTGTCAATGCCGAGATCGGCTTCCATATCCAGGTCCAGCTCCAGCATATCCTTGGGATAGCCGGTCTTCCCGGTTACCATATCGAGAATCTCGGTCTGAACCGAATCCTCGGTTAAGCCGGAAAGCCGGGCGGTCGGGAGGCTGGAAGGCTGGGCTGCGGACGCATTCCCGCCGCCTGTCTGCCTGGCGGGCGCGGCGGCAATAGCGCCTACGGGCTCTCTTTGCGGGGCCGGCGTCCTGGCGCCGGCCGTCTTTTTGTCCTTTACCCTGAGCGTGTTGAACACCACTTCCAGCTCCGCCGTCGGGTCGCCGGAAATTTCCCTGACCCACCGGTCATAGCGGTCCTGGTCTTCGAAGCGGCTTTCCCCCTCTTTCCAGACGCGCTCGGTCATCGACATCGCCATATGAGAGCCGAAACCCGCGGCGAAACGCAGCGCATACTTAAGGTTGTAATGGCCGCCTTTGGAAAGGTTTATCCCGGCCAGCTCCGGGTCCGGTTCCTTATAATTGGCGATAGGCGGGATGATGCCGGTGTTCAGCGCGCGCACGGCTATCACATCCTCGAGCGAAGCGCCCATGGTGTGGCCGGTCACCCCTTTTACATTGCTGACCACCACCTTATCGGCGGAGGCGCCGAAAGCTTTTTTCAGGGCCTTTACTTCAGCCGAGGCGCTGCCGCCCCTGGCCGGCGTATAGGTTTCGTGCGACATGAACATCGTGTACGGAGCCATCTCCTCTTTTTTCAGGCCGTAGAGGTTCTCCACTTTCTTTATAAAATTCTCCATCACGGAGGCCACGTGGTCGGTGTCCAGCCGGGTCACATGGAAGGCCGAGTTGGCGCAATCGGTCAGGAGGAGGCGCGCCAGCGGCTTCATGCCGCGTCCGCGCGTAAGGGTTTCGTCCTCTATGACTATGCCCACGGAGGCCGCGCCCACGATAAGGCCGTGGCGGCGGCGGTCAAAAGGCAGCGCCGCCTCGGAGACGTTCTCCTTGGTGGTGGCGGTGCCCGAGGCCAGGAAGCCCGGCATGGTCCACTGCTGCACGGTCTCGTTGGTGATATCGTCGGCCGAGATCACAACTACGCGCTTGCATTTGCCGGCGCGTATCCAGGATTCGGCGATATGTACCGCTTCTGTGGTGGAGGCGCAGGCGGCGCTTACATGCACGGCGGGACCCTTGGCTCCCACCCACTGGGCGAACTGGGAGTCCGCTATCGGTATGACTTTCAGCAGGAAGTTCTGGCTGAAGGAATACGGGTCCTTGCCGGCTCCGGGCTGATAGTCGGCGAAGTTGCTCTGCAGCCATGAGCGCAGGCCGGCTTTATCGGCCTCGGTGGGCAATTTGTCCACTATCTGGTGGTATACCGCCCAGAGCTGTTCGGCGGTGCGGCCATTGTACTTATGGTTGAAGTAGCCGGTAATTTCTTTTATCAGGGATTCCATTACCGGGAAAGCGGAGGCGAAGATCACCCCGGTCTCGGAGGCCACGGGTTCCGGCAGTGCCCATTTCAGGGGCAGGTAGCTGCCAGTGGTGGTCTTTTTATAATAATGGATCAGCGGCAGCCCGGCGTCCTTGAGGGCCAGTACGCCCGCGCCGATGGCCATTTTGAACGCGGAGTCCATGGCCTTGGCCACGGTATTGGGCAGGCCGAATTCCGCCTGGATGTCGAACTGGCCGGCCCGGGCGGAAAGTTTTATCGCCTGGTCCACCGAGTCGATCTTCTCTATAGTGCCGACGCCCGTGGGTGATTTTACGACGCGTACGATATGCTTGTCTATCTGTTGCGCGCGCCAATTGCCGGGGATGGACTCTATCATGTTCTTCCCGGCCAGTATCTCGTCGAGGTTGGCTTCCCGGAACAGCTTGTCCCAGGTGCCGGGCGTGCCTCCGGCTATGCCCGATATAGCTATCGGGTTGAAGTTGAAGCCGAACTTCTCGGCGAACGACGCTTTGTCCATAGGAAGAGTCGGGGGTCGGGAGTCGGGAGTCTGGGAAGAAGCGGGGCCTGACGCTTTAAGTGCCCAGTTCTGGTAATAGGGGTTGAAGAACTTTCCGCCGCGGCGCGGCGCTTTCCCGTCCCAGTTCACCGGTATGCCCAGCGCCGTCATATTGGCCAGCAGATCGTTCAACTCGGTGATGCCGCCCCGCTTGGGGTGGTTGGAGGCCAGCACGGTAATGTCCTTCTTGTCCTTAAGCGTGGCAGTGGCGAAGGCGCTCAGCACGCGCTTTGGGCCGCACTCTATGAAAGTGCGCACGCCCTCGGCGTACATACGCTCCAGTTGTTTAATGAATTCCACGGGGCTGGTCATCTGCTTTATGAGTATGTCGTAGATGCCCTGGGTGTCAACCGGGAAGAAGTCCGCGGTAACATTAGAGAGTATCTTCATGTCGGCGGTCTTTATCGGTATGCTCTGCAGGAAGTTCCGGTACGGTCCCATGGCCGATTTTATGATCTCTGAATGGAAAGCGTGGGAGACCGGTATTTCCCCCGCCTCCACGCCCATGTTCTTGAACGCCTGCACGGCCTGCTCCACGGCTTTGGCTTCGCCGGCTATCACGGTCTGCAGCGGGCAGTTCTTGTTGGCGCAGATAACATAACCCTTTATCTTTTTCAGTTCCGCGTCCACTTTGTCGCAGCCGAGAGCCACGGAGGCCATCTTGCCGGGGTCGGATACTTTGACATTGGCCATTTCCTTCGCCCGGTTGGTAACGGCCTTGAGGCCGTTCTCGAAAGTGAAGATGCCCGCCGCGGTGGCGGCGGCGTATTCGCCCAGGCTGTGACCGATGGCCATGTCGGGCTTTATGCCGAACTCCCTGAACAGGCGGTACATCGCGATATCCGCGGTCATCATCGACGGCTGGGTAAGCTGTGTCTGCTTTATCGCCTCTTCCCGTTTTGCCAGTTCTTCCTTGCCTTCGCCGGGTTTGGACCAGATGGCTTCGGTCAGCCTGATGCCGATCATCTTTTCAAGGATGCCGTCGGCCTCGTCGAAGGTAGCCTGTACCACCTGGTACTTGGCGGCAAGGTCGCGCATCATGTCCACGTACTGCGAGCCCTGGCCGGGGAACAGCAGTCCCACCTTGGCGGTGTTCGCCCCGGTCTTGAAGGTATAGACGCCTTTCAGCTTGAAATTGAGCGGCGGTTCGGTCCAGGTTTCGGCCTTGGCGGTCTTAGCCATGAACTCCACTTTTTCCGTCAGGTCCTTCGGGGACTTGGCCACGATGGAAACCCCGAAGGCGGCTTTAGGCCGGAGCTGGCCCGGTTGGGCGTAAACGGACATCGGGTAGGTTGCGGGCCAGGAGGAGGCGGAGGCGGCTCCCGCCTGCGCGTTCTTTATCACGTCGGCCGGGGTGTCCCCGGTAAAGGCAACAGCCTCGCCCTGCAGATTGGCAAAGGGGGCGCGGGGGTTCTCGGTTATTTCCACCGGAGCGGCGGACGTTTCGGCGCCGGCCTTGGCGAAGAGCTGGTGGTCAGGGCCGGTATATTCTTCCATGGTCACGTGGAAGTTGGCGCCGCCGAAGCCGAAGGAAGAGACATTGGCGCGGCGTATGCCGTCCTTCTTCCACGGCTCGGCCTTTTCTATGACGCGGAAGAGGTTCAGGTCTATGCCGGGGTTGGGATTAACATAGTTTATCGAAGTAGGAAGTGTTTTATTGTATATGGCGAGCGCGGTTTTGGCCAGGCTGACGGCGCCGGCGGCGGCTTTTGTATGGCCTATCTGGGATTTTACCGAGGTGAGGCCAAGTTTCTTGCCTCTCCCCATATAAGGACCGAAGGTTCCCTTGAGCACTTCCGCTTCCGCGGCGTCCCCGGCCTTGGTGGCGGTGCCATGGGCTTCCACGAAATCAACCTCGGCAGGGGTATAGTCCACCTGGGCAAAGGCGTTCTCTATGGCCAGCATCTGGCCTTTTGGATTAGGGGCGGTTATCCCCTTGCCCTTCCCGTCCGAAGAGGCGCCCACGGAGTTGATCAGCGCGTAGATCTTGTCGCCGTCGCGTATCGCGTCGGAGAGGCGTTTCAGGAGATATATGGACACCGCTTCCGCCATAACGAAACCGTCAGCCCGCTCGTCAAAAGCGTAGGAACCCGTGGCCGATAAGGCGCCGATCTTGCAGAATTTGACATAGGCGGGCGGGCTCATCATTTCGTCGGCTCCTCCTGCCACCGCCATGTCGAACTTGCCGGCGCGCAGGCCCAGCACCGCATAGTCCAGCGCTGCCATCGAGGAGGCGCAGGCCGCGTCCATGGTCATATTGGGGCCGTTGAGGTTGAAGACATTGGCGATGCGGCCGGCGGTCACATTTGACAATTCCCCGGGCATGGTGTCCTCGGTTATCTTCAGTATGTCCTTGTCTATGCCGGCCTCGTAC
>PEXO01000290.1 GCA_002779045.1 Elusimicrobia bacterium CG08_land_8_20_14_0_20_59_10
ATCGGCTTTCCTGCTTATGCTGGAAAGGGTGATGGGATCGAAGGCTGAAGCCCCTGTGGGCGAAGCGTGCCCGGACCTTTCAAGATGGCCTACCTCAAGATTTATCTGGCCGAAGCTATGATCGCTGACAGGGGGGATCGGCTCAACCGAGGCCGCGGTAAGGGGTTTGAGCTCAATGCCGGCGGATTGCGCGGGAGCCGGCTGGTCGGCCGGGAGCGGCGCTGCCGCGGAAAGCGGGGAGGCGTCCGCCTGGGGTGCCGGAGCTTCGGAAATGGCGGGTTTCTGCGTACCAGGGCTCAATATAGCCGAGATCTCGGGATACGAAGAGGCTTCTTTCCAGTCTTCGGTCTTTTCTCCGACAGGGGTCTGCGGGCAGATAAGGAGAGCCGGAGAAAAAGAGGGGAGTTCCAGCAGTTTCTCCTTTTCAAAGGGGCCCAGGATCTCATTGTTCACATATGCCCAATATTTCATACCTGATCTCCAGAAAATCCCGCATCAAGATAACTGTATATCCTTATATATCGCTCCATGACTAGTTTACCCAAGCCCTGTTACGGAAATAATAACTAATCGTTAAATTGTTGTACAATGAAAGCATGGAAGCGAAGATTTTTCGCACGCTTATCTGGTTTTTCCTTGGAATTATCGCGCTTTTCCTGCTTTTTATCGCCGTGGATTTTTTCGGCAACACCCCGCCGGAGGGAAAAGAGCCTGTTCGGGGCAAACTTATAGCGGAAAACCTTAAAGGCACCGCAAAATACCAGTATTCCGTCAAACCGGGCACGCTCCCCTTCCAGGAGGGGGGGGCCACGGCTTCAATGCGTTCTGAAGGGGCCATGCGGATAGTACGGGAGAAGGATTTCAACGGGGTGGCCGAACGTCCCAAGGGGATGTTGACCATGCTCCGCGAAATGAGCAATGAGAGGAAAAAGCCCGCCCCGATAAGGCTGAGCGACTCGGACCTTCAAAAGAAAGTGGGCCCGCTGTCGCCGCCTGTCCGCGAACCGCGGTTGAACGGGGCCCCGGTGCCGGAGCCGGGGCGCAAGCCCGGCAATGAAGGGGTAACGCTGATAACGGCCCCGGTGGATTATAAGGTATTTAAAAGCGCCGGGGTCTGGCGGTCTTTTACCGATTCACGCAAACTTAAACGTATAGCACATGATTTTTCCTCGGCCGACCTGCTCATCCTGGTCTCCGTATCGGATTTTCCCAGCGGGATATTCAAAATAACCGGGCTGGAAAAAGGGGAAAAAGAGACCGTGGTGAAGTACCGCGTGGATCCGCTGGCCATGTCTTCCGAGTCCTCGGACGAGGATCGCGAAGCCTATGCCGGTATTGCCGTTCCCAAAAATGGCCCGACCATCCGGCTGGAACAGGTGCCCTGAGGGACCGGGCTGCTTTCATTTAATTAATTTTACCGCAAATAAGACGGCTTCTTTCATCCCGGAAGGGTCGGCTTTTCCGCGCCCCGCTATATCGAAAGCTGTGCCGTGGGCCGGGGAGGTGCGTATGAACGGAAGCCCCCAGGTCCAATGCACCGCGGGGCCGGCGCCCGGGGCCGTCTTAAGCGGTACCAGGGCCTGGTCGTGGTAGAGAGCCAGCAGCCCGTCGCTTTTCCCGGCCAGGTGGGCGGCCCAGGCCGCGTCCGCGGGGGCGGGCCCGGAAATGCGCAAGCCGCGTCCGCGCAGGGCTTTAACGGCGGGAATAAGCGTGTCTATTTCCTCCCGGCCTATCACCCCGCCGTCCCCGGCATGCGGGTTCAGCGCGCAAATGGTTAAGCGCGGCCGGGTCAGTCCTACGGCTTTCAGCGCCGCGGCGAAAAGCAGGGCTTTCTGTATCACAAGTTCTTTGGTGAGCGCGCGGTGCAGGTCTTTTATCGGCAGGTGCTCGGTGGCCAGGGCCGCGTTCACGCGGCCGCGGGTGAACAGCATTAGTGGTTCTGTGTGCTCAAGGGCCCGGAACAGGTCGGTGTGGGCCGGCTGCGGGGCGCGGGCCATGGCCCAGGATTCTTTCGAGATCGGCGCCGTTACCAGCGCGGCAAAGCCGCCCTGTTTAACCAGCTTTATTCCCAGGAGTACCGCTTTAAGCGAAGCCTCGCCGCCGGCGGCCGTGGGGCGGGGGCGGCGCGAGTCCCGGCCTGCGGCGTCGACAGGGAGCAGCGGGCACAGGGCCGGGGTCCAGCCGGCCTTTATCAGCGCGGCGGTGTCGCCGGCTATGCAGGGCAGGCAGGCCCGGCGCACGGCGGGGGATGCGGCGGCCTTAACCGCCACTTCCGGGCCTATGCCCAGGGGGTCGCCCGCGGTGATCAGTATTTTTGGTTTCAAGGCGCTTTCACGGCCTCCGGTGCGCTCTTCTTTTCCGCGGTGAAGGTCTGTATCCTGGCGTTCTTGCGCAGTTCCTTCAGGTACCCGGTGAGCTCGGCGGCGAAGCTGTTCTGCGAAAGCACCTGTTCCAGGTCGTCTTTGACCGCTTCGTAGCGGAGCTTCTGCGCGGCGCGTTTCTCCTCCAGCCGCAGTATATGCGCCCCGAACTTGCTGGGCAGGGGCTCCGAATTCCCGCCCACCCGCAGGGAGAAAGCCGTCTCCTCTATTTCGGCGGGCAGCATCCCTTTTATAACATAGCCAAGGTCACCGCTGCGCCTGGCGCTTTCCTGGTCTTCGGAGTATTTCTCCACCGCCTCGTCAAAGTCCAGCCCCGAGTTGAGCTCGGCGCGTATGTCCTGCGCCTTCTTGAGGGCGGCGGCCTTCTCCCCCGGGGTCGCGTCTTCTTTGGTCTTGATCAGTATATGGCGCAGGCGCAGCCGCTCGGAAACGGCTTCCCTGAACCGGGCCGCCACGGCCGCCAGGTCCTGCATGGCTTGCGCATCCAGGCCTTTTATCTGCGCTCCGGAACCGTTCATCACCAGCGAGATATTATCGAAATACGTCTTGACGTCGGCCTCCGTCGGAATTTTCACGCGGGATTTAATGGCGTCCTGCACCAGTTTCTGCACCATCAGTTGTTTGCGGATGCGCTCGCGGAACTCTTCCATCGTTACGCCTTCCTTCTCCAGCTCCCCCCTGAAGGCTTTCTCAGCCTCTTCCGGGGGAAGCGGCGCACCGTCCGGGGTGCGGGCGAAGCGTTTGCGTATCTCGGAGACGCCGTTCTCCAGCTCTCTCTCGTAAACCTTCAGCTTCATGGCCTCCGCTTTCTGGCGCAGCAGGGCCTCGTCCACCAGCTTGTCCAGCGCAGATTTTTCGATCTGGGCGGCCGCGTTGGCCTGCTTGAAGAAATCAGGCATGGCCGCGGCGTACTGTTCGGTCAGGGCGGCCCTGGCCCTTTCGTAATCGGCTACCGTAATGGGTTCGTCGTTGACCTTTGCGGCCAGGTCCCCGGCTATTTTGGCATCGGCGTGCGCGGCGCAGGCCAGCAGCGCGCCAAGAGTAAGCAGTTTACTTGTAATTTTCATCCAGCACCTCCACTTTTATCTTTTCCTGAAATTTGGCCAGGTAGGCGTCGAACTTCTTCTTTTCAAGTATCTTGCGCACCCGTTCGGAGGCAATAGCCTGGGGCACCCGGTCCTGTGAGAGCTTCTTTATTATGTGGAAGCCCAGCTGCGTTTTCACTATGCCCTGCGTCTCGCCAACGCGCATCTTAAAAGCCATATCCTCCAGCTCCGGCAGGAACTCGCCGTACATAACGGGGGGCAGGCGCACCGTTTCGTGGTCAAGCGAGTACTTCCTGGCCGTTTTCTCGAAATCCGCCCCGGCCTTTAGTTTCTTCACGGCTACTTCCGCTTCCTCGTAGCTGGGCATAAGTATATGGGCCAGCGTTACGGTATTGGGGTGCTTCTGGTAATAGTCCCGCACTTCCCCGTCGGTCACTTTAAGCTCTTTTTCGCGCATGGCTTCCACCCACGTCTTCGTGAGCATGAAATCCTTGTAGGCCTCGAAGGTGGTGTGCATCTCCGCTTCTTTCTGGCTTACCTTCGCCTTATAGTCCGGGTCCGAAGCCGCACCGCTCTTGCGCGCCGCCAGCAGCATAAGCCGCTCGTGTATGAGGACGTCCAGGAACTGCCTGCGGCCGGGCTTGGTGGCCAGGTACTCCTGCGCGCCGGGGCTTATCTCTCCGAATTTTTCCTGCAGGTACTGCTCGGTTATCTTATCTGAGCCTATGCGCGCTATGACTTTTTCGCTGTCGCGCGAGCAGGCGGCGGCCAGCAGCAGCAGCAGTCCCATGAGGGGGAGGAGTTTTTTCATAAGCCTAATTTATCATTTTTGTGCGGCATTAGGAAGCGTAACGAAATAACTGAAGCATTTGGCTGGCCGATTTTGGGCTACACCGAAGTGGCATGAAGCGACATGTACTACAC
>PEXO01000216.1:0-1868 GCA_002779045.1 Elusimicrobia bacterium CG08_land_8_20_14_0_20_59_10
TGTAGCCCAAAATCGGCCAGCCAAATGCTTCAGTTATTTCGTTACGCTTCCTAAGGGTTGCGAATATGGAAAAGGCGGCAAAGAAGGTAAAGAGAGGCGCCGGGAGGCTTTCAGGCCTGCTGCCGGCGGTTCTTTTGCTGTCTTGCTTCCAGCTGTCGGCGGCGCCGGCGCTGCGCGCGCAGAGCCTTCCCCTGGACGACAAGGCCCGCTATGAAAAATCCCTCGAGATAAAAGTGGACGAGGTGCTGCTGAAACTGCTGGGGCCTAACCAGGCCAAGGTGGTGGTGCAGGCCTCAATGGATTTCAGCCGCATTGAAAAAGTGGATGTCGTCAAAGGGGGGGCGGACAAGGCGGGAGCCGGCGGCGAAATGTTCAAATGGCAGAACCCCTCTACCGAGGGCCAGCCGTTCAATGAGTACCTCCTGCCCGGTTTCCCTTCCATGAACGCCGAAGCGGAGAACCAGTCCTACCAGAAACAGATCCTTTTCCCGGCCTCTTTTGTCAGGAAATTAATAGTTACTGTTGTTGTTAATAAGGATATGAGCGAAGCGGACGCGCAGAACGTGCGTTCCGTGGTTTCCGAAGTGCTCGGACTGGACGCCAAGCGCGGGGACGACCTGGCCGTGATAAGGACTCCTTTTGCGCCTATCTGGCGCACCATCTGGTACACCCCGGAAGCCGTAGGACTTATATTTAAATACAGCGTGCTTACCCTCATGGGGATAATTTCCATGATGGTGGTGGCTGTGGGCTTCCTGAAGCTGGCCAGCGCGATGAATACAATGGCCAAGGCGCAGCAGAGCCATCAGATAACCATGGACCTCGGCAAGGGCGGCGCAGGCGGTCCCGGCGGCGGTCCCGGCGGAGCCGCGGGGGGGGGAGGCGGCGGAGGAGTGTCTGTAGGCGGCGTGGGCGGCGGCGGCAAACTGGAGCTGGACATCACCGAGAGAAAGGAAAGGCACCCGCAGCTGGAGCTGGACGCCGAGTCTGTTTTCAACGTTAAGGTGGAACAAGTGGACTTTCTGGTCAACCTCATGGCCGGGGAAGACCCCGAGAATATCTCGCTGGTGGCGGGGCATCTGCCGGAAGAGGCGAAGAGCGAGTTCCTGCGCATGCTGCCCGCCGAGGTTTCTTCGGAGGTAATGGCCAATATGGCGCGTATGCGCTTTGTGGATCCCGATATAATAGCGACCATACGCGAAGAGCTGGAAAAGCGCCTGGCGGGCGCTTTTGGCGGCGTGAACATGGTTATAGACGCGCTTGACAGGGTAAGCCTGAAGGCCAAGCGGGAAATGCTGGCCCAGCTGGAGGCGCGGCATCCCGAAATAGCCGGCAAGGTGCGCTCGAGCATCTTCCTGCCTGACGACATAAGCAAATTCTCCGGAAGGGACCTTTCCGTATTGGCTACTTCGGTCAAGATCGAGGACTGGGCCATGGCCCTCTGGGATTTCGACTCCGCTTTCAAGGCCAAGCTTAAAGCCCAGCTCACCGACAAGACCTGGATGATGCTTGAGCAGACGATGAAATATGGTGTGCCTTCACCGGACAAGATCGAGCGCGCCGTGGAGGCCGTGGTTTCCTCCGCTCTTAAGCTCATAAAGGACGGGCGTGTGGTCAACCCGCTCCAGGCGAAGCCCGCCGCGGCGCCGGGCGCCCAGCCGGCCCTTCCCGGGCCGGAGGGCGCGGCCGTGCCCGTGGCGCCCGGCGCTCCCCAGCCGCCCCCGGCTGCGCCTCCGGGTGGCACTTCCGCGGCTCCTGCGCCTCCGGGAGGCCCTTCCGCGGCTCCTGCGCCCCACACCGGTCCTTCGGCCCCTCCGCAGCCCCCTGCGGGGAAAGGAGGTAAGTGATGTTCGGCGATACTGGTTCCG
>PEXO01000216.1:1920-4045 GCA_002779045.1 Elusimicrobia bacterium CG08_land_8_20_14_0_20_59_10
GGCCCCCGCCCCCAGGCCGGCCCCCGCCCCCAGGCCGGCCGTGGACGCCGACGCGCTGTCGGCTCTCAAACTTAAGATAGACGCGCTTGAAAAGAACATAGTGGCGCAGCTTAAGTCCGGCGCGGCTCCGGGCGCGCCCCCGCAATACCAGGTCCCTCCTCCTCCCCCGGCGCGTATCCCGGAGCTGGACATGCTTTGCCGCAAATTCGAGGAAATGGACCGCCGCCTGGCCGATTTCAGCCAGTCCGCCGCCATTTCCGCGTCGCAGCTGCGCAATATCGAGGAATCAAAGATAAGCGCCCGCCGCGAGATAGAGGACCTGCTGAAGGCCGTGCGGGACCAGCAGAAATATTCGGAGCTGGACCGCCAGATGCACGAGCAGCTGGAGCGCGCCTGGACCCGCGCCGAGGAACTGGAAAAGAAATTAATGGATTTCTATTCCTCTGTGCTCGCGCTTGAAACGAAGCGCCGCGAGGATACCAGCCGTGATTCGGACGCAACTACGGCCGCTATAGAGGCACTCACCTCCCGCCTGGCCTCCCTTGAGACCAGGCTTTCCCAGGGTACGCCGGCCGAAGAGCTGCGCGCCTCCCAGGAAGAGTTCCTGCGCCGCGCGCAGGAACAGTCCGGAGCGCAGGCGGGTGCGCTGGACGCTTTGCGCGCCGAGTTGAACGCCGGTATGGAGAAACTTTCCGCTTCTTCCCAGGCCGGTGAAGTGCGCGCCTCGCAGGAGGAATTTTTTTCCCGCCTTAACGACGAGTGGCGCCGCCGGGCCGCGGCGCAGGAAGCGTCGCGCCTTGAGATGATGAACGGGATAAAGGAAAGTTCGGCCTCCTTCAAGGAGATATTCGAGAATTACGTGCGCAAGGAAATAGAGGTTATAGGCGGCAAGGTGTCGGCGGAAACGGAGGCGCTGCGCCGCGAGCTTTCCGCTTCCACGTACGAATCCAGGAAATTCCTGCGCGAGCAGTCCTCTTTCGCGGCGGAGAAGACGCTGGAATTCGAAAGAATAGCGCAGGCGAACACCCTTAAGGCGGAGGGGGTCGTTTCTGCGCTGGAGACGGCCGCCAAGCGGCAGGCCGACGCCCTTTCCGATTTTTCTTCGCGCCTTCAGGCCGAGATAGCCGGGATGAACCGCGATTTCGCCTCCGCGGTCAGGGCGGAGAGCGACGCCCGGTTCGAGAAGTTCGGCGCCAGGTACGCGGACGCGCTGCTTTCCGCCACTTTCGTGGAAAATTTCAGCGCCTCCCTTTCCGAGGCCGTCGGCAAGCTTGAGGGCTATGAGAAAATGCTGGGCGCCTTCCTCAGGGAAGTGGATCCGCTGCAGCTGGAAAAAGCCGGCGGGGTCTCGGGGGACCTGGTCCGCCGCCAGTTCGGTTCAATGGGCTCCATGCTTAAAACGCTGCAGGCCGAATGCTCCCGTCTCCGCGAAATAAAGTCCGGGGTCGAGGGGAAGTTCGGGGATATCTTCAGGGAGGGCCGGTAATATGGCCGTCTACCGCAACAGACGGGATGAACTCGAGAACCAGCTCAACAGGGGAGCTCTCTGGGCCGTCACCTACGGCGACCTGATGAGCTACCTGATGATATTCTTCCTGATGATGTTCTCGTTCGCCATGGCCAAGACGGATAAGAGCAAAAGCCGCAAGTACGAGGAGTCGCTCAGCAATATACAGCACGCGTTCGGCGGCAAAAAAGACCAGAAGCAGGTAGACAGGGCCAGGGCTAAGGAGGCCGAGGACAAGGTGGAGACCACGCTGAAAGAGAACGACGCGCTGGCCAACCTGGTGCAGATAGAGTCCAACGAGCGCAAGGTCAAGCTGGTGCTTGGCGAGGGCGTGCTTTTCACTTCCGGCCACGCCGACCTCATGGAGCAGGCCAAACAGGTACTGGCTCCCATCGCCGCGGAGCTGAAAAAAGTTCCCAACGATATAATCATCGAGGGGCACACCGATAGTGTCCCTATCAGGAGCGGCAAATACACCTCCAACTGGGAACTCTCCATGGCCCGCGCCTACAGCGTGCTGGTGTTCTTCGAAGAGCAGGGCATCCCCGCCAGGAACCTGGCGGGGATAGGCTACGGCGAGAACCGCCCCCTGGGCGATAATGCCACCGTCGTGGGCCG
>PEXO01000216.1:4208-8409 GCA_002779045.1 Elusimicrobia bacterium CG08_land_8_20_14_0_20_59_10
TACCGCGTTCTCTATGAGGGGGGACCTTGTAAAAAAGGAGCCGGGCATACTGGACGCCTGGAATAAGATGGACCTTTACCGCCGCATGCTGGAGCGGCGCAAAGGTTCCAAACCCTTTGTTCTGCATGACGGCCCGCCCTATGCCAACGGGAATATCCACATAGGCCATGCGCTGAACAAGATCTTGAAGGACATTGTGGTGAAATCCCGCGCCATGATGGGTTATTATACGCCCTATGTTCCCGGCTGGGACTGCCACGGGCTGCCGATAGAGCAGCAGCTGCTTAAAGAGCTGAAGCTGGGCAAGCGCCATATTGAGGATATCCCCGCTTTCCGCCGCAGCGCGCGCGATTTTGCGGCGCGTTTCATAGAAATACAGCGCGCGGAGTTCAAGCGTCTCGGCATCCTGGGCGCCTGGGACAAGCCGTATGTAACGATGTCCAAAGATTACGAGGGCACCGTTATAAGGGCTTTCCGCGAACTGCTTGAAAAAGGCCTTATACACCGCGACAAAAAGACCATTTACTGGTGCGTTTCGTGCGAGACCGCGCTGGCGGACGCCGAGGTGGAATACAAGGACAAGACCTCACCCTCCATCTATGTGCGTTTCCCGCTCGAGACGCTGCCGGAAGGCCTGCCCCCGTCGGCGAAGGGCCGGACCTCCATAGTTATCTGGACCACCACTCCGTGGACACTGCCCTCAAATATGGCGGCTGCGGTCTCGAAGACAGAGGATTACCGGTTGCTCGAAGCTGACGGACAGTATCTCTTCGCCGCCGATAAGCTCGCCGACACTTTCCTGGCTGAGACCGGCCTTGAGGCCGCGAAGGGCGCCGTTATCCCGGGCGAAAAGCTCGTCGGGCTCAAATACACGCACTGTCTTTGCGCGCATCTGCCGGAGTCGCGCCGTTTCCCGCGCCAGGTGATTGCGACGGACTTCGTGGATATGTCCACCGGCACGGGCATAGTGCATATAGCCCCGGGCCACGGAGAGGAAGATTTCCATGCCGGGAAGAAATGGGGGCTGGAAATCTTCTGCCCGGTAAAAGAGGACGGGCGTTTTAACGCGGACGCCGGTATTTTCGAGGGAATGAAGGTTTTTGAATCGAATGAAAAAGTAGTGGAAACCCTGAAGGCCGACGGAATGCTGCTGGCGCATAAGAAGATAGCGCACAGTTACCCGCACTGCTGGCGCTGCAAGCAGCCGATCATCTTCCGGGCCACGGAGCAGTGGTTCCTGAAAGTGGATAAGGACGGCCTGCGCGAAAAGCTCATGAAAGCAGCCGACGGAGTGTGCTGGCATCCCGAGGCGGGGCATGACCGCATGATAGGCATGCTTAAGACCCGTCCCGACTGGTGCCTTTCCCGGCAGCGCTACTGGGGCACGCCCATCATAGCCGTTTACTGTAAAAAATGCGGCAAGCTGCAGGAGGACAACGCCTTTCTCAAACGCATGGAAGAACGCGTGATGGAGGAGGGGAGCGATTTCTGGTTTTCAGAGCCGGTGGAAGACCTGCTGGCCCCGGGAGTTAAATGCTCCTGCGGCTCGGAGTTGTTTTCTAAAGAGAAAGACATCATGGACGTCTGGCTGGATTCCGGTGTGTCCTGGTACGCGGTGATAAAGAACGGCATGCTCGGCCCCGGGGAATTCTTTCCCGCGGATCTCTACCTGGAAGGCTCCGACCAGCACCGCGGCTGGTTCCAGACCTCGCTGATCCCTTCGGTGGCGCTGCACGGCCATCCGCCGTACCGCGCGGTGCTCACTCACGGCATGGTTCTCGACGAAAGCGGCCACGCCATGCACAAATCCATGGGTAATAACGTGTCGCCGCAGGAAGTGGTCTCCAGGTACGGCGCGGACATACTGCGGCTGTGGGTGGCGCTGTGCGACTATTCCGAGGACGTGCGCATTTCCGAAAAGCTGCTCTCCGGCCCCATAGACACTTACCGCAAGATACGCAACACGATGCGCTACCTGCTGGGCAACCTGAGCGACTTCAAGCCGTCGGTCCATCGCGTTCCGGACGAGGCGCTGGTGGAGACCGACCGCTATATGCGCGCGCGGCTGGCCGTTACGGCGGCGGCCGTGGAAAAGCACTACGAGAATTTCCAGTTCCGGCCGGCCATGCGCGCCATAGCCGACTTCTGCATACTGGACCTGTCCGCCTTCTACCTGGATTGCCTCAAAGACCGGCTTTATACCTTCAGCCCGGACGCCCCGGAGCGCCGTTCGGCGCAGACCGTGCTTTACGACACGCTTACCGCCGTGCTGCGCATGATGGCCCCGGTGCTTTCGTTCACGGCGGAAGAAGGCTGGCGCACGGCCCGCGCCGAAATTGCCCCCGAGCTCGAGGAGAGCGTCTTCCTCACGGATTACCCGCGGTTTCCCGCCGGGTGGGCCGACCAGGCCCTGCTTGAACGCTGGGAGCGCGTGATGTCGGTGCGCGAGGCCGTGACGGCCGCCATAGAGGAGGTCCGCAAGACCGGTGTCGTGGGTGCATCGCTTGAGGCCCGCGTGGTGCTGCGCACTTCTGATCCCGGGATGAAAACTTTCCTGGATTCCGCGGCCGCGCTCTGGCCCCAGGTAGCCATAGTCTCGGAGTGCGCCGTGGAATTGGACGCGGCCGCGCCCGAGCTTGAGGTTAAAGTGTTCGCGGCTGAAGGTTCTAAATGTCCGCGCTGCTGGCAGCGGCGCAGGGACATAGGTTCGGACCCGTCGTTCTCCGACCTGTGCGGCCGCTGCGCGTCGGTGTTGAAGGACTCTCCCAAAGGATGAACAGATTTATTTCCCCGGCGATAGTGCTGAGCGTCTTCCTGCTGGACAGGCTGTCCAAAGCCCGGGCATTGGACCATCTTTTCGGCCGCCCGGTACAGGTGCTGCCTTTTTTTCAGCTCACTTACGCCGAGAATACCGGCGTCGCTTTCGGCATGTTCCACGGCAACAACATCTTCTTTATAGTCGTCAGCGTCGGGCTCATCACGGCCCTGCTCTTTTTCCGGAAGCGGATCCAGGGTTACGGTCTCGTCGCCGGCACGGGGCTTTCCCTTGTCCTGGCCGGGGCGCTGGGCAACCTTTACGACCGGATCGCTTACGGTTTTGTGGTCGATTTCTTTGATTTCAGTTTTTTCCCCGCGGTATTCAATGTGGCGGACAGTTCCATTACGGCCGGGGCTTTTCTTATGGCCTTCGGTATAAGGGACACGGGGAAAGAGGGGGCCGCCGGGCGCGCCTGAGGCCCCGGCGGATCTTTGAAGGGAAATACGTAACTTCGGGGAAAACTATGAAAAATACGGTCTTCTTTCTGATCCTGGCGGCGGGGCTGGCGGGCTGCAACCGCTCCCCCGAATATTACTTCAAGCGGGCAAATTACCTGGTTTCCGTCGGGAAAGACTCGCAGGCGCTGGAAAATTACAATAAGGCCCTGCTGCTCCAGCGTAATTTCCCGGAGGCCCTTACGGCCAGGGGGATGTTCTATGAACGCCAGGGCGACAGGCAGAAAGCAGGCCTTGATTATGCCCGGTCAATAGAAATCAAATCTTCATACCTGCCGGCCTACAATAACATGGCCGCGATGTTCATGGACGAGGGGAACTACAAGGAGGCGGTGCGGGTCCTTTCCCAGGCCCTGGACACTAACCCGGACTATGCGTACGCCCTGCTCAACCGGGGCCTTTCCCATTACAAGCTTTCCAATTGCGGCGCGGCTTCCCAGGACCTGACGAGAGCGGTCGACCTGAATCCCAGGTTCGAGCTCGCCTTCTACCACCGGGCGCTCTGCGCCAGGAAGGCCAATAATATTACGGCCGCCCTGGCGGACCTGGATTCGGTGCTGGCGCTGAACCCGGCAGCGGCGATGGCCTGGTTCGAGCGCGGCAAGCTTAAATATCATATGGGCGACTACACGGGCGCTTCACAGGACTTCGACAAAGCGGCCGGGCTAAAGCCGGAGGATCAGCCTTTCGTATACTGGCGGGCCCTCGCGCTTTACAAGACCGGGAAGTTCGAAAGCGCACTGGAAGGCGCGCTGGCTGCTTTCGGCCTGAAAGCTGATTCCTACCAGGCCGCGGGCCTGGCTGGGGACATCTACGCAGCCATGGGCGATATCCCGAAAACAAGAGAGTATTATCTCAAAGCCGCGCAAATATCCCCGAAGTATTCCGCCTACTATAAGTCCCGTCTTGCGGCGGCCGTTAAGGCGGC
>PEXO01000199.1 GCA_002779045.1 Elusimicrobia bacterium CG08_land_8_20_14_0_20_59_10
AGTATAATACCGGGGCAGCAGCCGCTCCCGCGAACTTTTATGGAAGAAATAATGAACGCACTCGCGCTCTTACCCGTGCTCCCGCTCTGCTGCGCGTCGCTTTCCGCGGCCAGGGAAGACAAGGACGCCCTGCCGGCGGGAGCGTCCATGGAAAAAGACCCGAAATACCCGCCGGTGGTCTCCTATACGCTTAAGAACGGCCTGCAGCTGCTGATACTGGAAAAGACCTTCGTCCCAACCGTCTCCTTCACGATGCTGTTCAAGGTGGGCAATGTGGACAACCCGCAGGGCAAGACGGGCCTGGCCCACCTCTTTGAACACATGGCTTTCAAAGGAACCAAGACGATAAACTCCTCCGGCTATGACAAGGAAAAGGCCGCCCTCGACAAGGTCGAGGCCGCGGCGCAGGCCCTGCTGGCCGGGGAAGCCGCTTCCCCTCCGGACGCGAAAAAACTGGAAGAGCTGCGCGCTAAATTCAACGAAGCCGAAAAAGAGGCCGACAAATTAATAATCAAGGACGAATATTTGAAGATCTATAACACCCTGGGCGAGAACGGCATGAACGCAATGACCTCCACGGATTATACCGGCTACGTGGTCTCGCTGCCGGCAAGCCGGCTGGAAGCCTGGATGATAATAGAGTCGGACCGCTTCAAGAACGCCGTGCTGCGCGAGTTTTACAAAGAGCGCAGCGTGGTGATGGAGGAGCGCCGGATGAGCGAATCCGACCCGAACCGCGTGCAGTGGGAAGCGCTGTTCTCCAATGCCTTCCGGGCGCATCCCTACCATAACCCTACGCTGGGCTGGATGGACGACATAAAAAGCCTGACGCGCACCGACGCGGAGAACTTCTTCGCGCAGTATTATGTGCCCGGCAACGCCACGCTGTCCGTGATCGGCGACGTGAAAGCGGCCGAGGTGATAAAGCTGGCGGAAAAATACTTCGGCGGGTGGAAAGGCCGGCCGCCGGCGAAGCGCGCCTACGCCGAAGAGCCCGCGCAGACGGCCGAAAAGAAGGTGGAGGTGACGTTCAAGGCCAAACCCTCGCTGCGCATCGGTTTCCACAACCCCGGCATGGACAGCCCGGACATCTACGCGCTGCTGATGGTCAGCGAAGTGCTCTCCAACGGCAAGACCGGACGCTTCTATAAGAACCTCGTGGAGGGCCGGCAGCTCGCCCTGTACGCGGGCTCCTACTTCTCCACGCCCGGAAACCGGTACCCGTCACTGTTCGTGGTTGCGGCCGCGCCGAAGGCCCCGCATACGCTGGACGAGGTCGACGCCGCGGTTATGGAGGTGATAGAGCGCCTGAAGACCGTGCCGCCCACGCAGTGGGAACTGGACAAGATACTAAATAACTATGAAGCCGACATGATAAGGCAGCTGGAATCGAACCCCGGTCTCGGCATGAACCTGGCGCATAACCAGCAGGTAATGGGCGACTGGAAATACGAGTGGAAGATCGGCTCGGAGCTGCGCAAGGTCAAGCCGGAGGATGTTTCCAAAGCCGCGGCGAAGTACCTGACGCGCGCCAACCGCACAGCGGTCTTTCTGCGCGAGCCGGCCGCCGAATAAAGGGTCAAGAATGAGAATCCCCGTACTGGCACCAGGACAATGACACTTCCAGGAGCTAATCCCCTGTCGGCACTAGCGCCGGACCTCCCGCCGCTCAAGAGCATAGACTTCAAGCCCCCCGCCGGCGACCGCGTGGTCCTCGACAACGGCATGGTGGTGTACCTGATGAAGGACAATACCCTGCCGGTGGTGCACGTGACGGCCTTTATCCATACCGGCAAACTGAACGACCCGGCCGATAAGATAGGCCTGGGCGAGCTTACCGCCGGGCTGCTGAAGGACGGCGGCACGGAAAAGTATAAGCCGGGCGAAATAGACAGGAAGCTGGAATTCCTGGGCGCGTCGGTGGAAACCTCGATAGGCAACGAGGAGGCGCGCGCCGACATGACCGCGCTGAAGAAGGACCTGGACGAGGTGCTGGACATCTACGCGCAGGTGTTGATGAAGCCGGCCTTCGGGACGGACAAGGTCAAGATCAAGCGCGACGAAGCGCTGGAGACAATTAACCGCCGCAACGACGACCCCGGCCGGGCCGCGATGCGCGAGGCCGTCAGGCGCTTCTACGGCCCGGACCACCCCTACGGCTGGCGCGCGGAAACCGGCACCGTCAACGCGGCAACGATAGCCGACATGAAGGCCTACCACGCCAATTTCTACAGGCCGAACAATATCATACTCGCCGCGGCCGGCGACTTCGCCTCCACCGGCGGGATGCTGGCAAAATTAAAGAAAAAGTTCGGAAACTGGCCCAAAGGCGAGGTGAAGTTCCCGGCCATCCCCCCGGTCAGGATAGAAGGGAAACGGCATATCTATCATATCGAAAAGGACATAGCTCAGACCTTCATAGTGATGCTGCAGAAGGGCGTAAAGCGCCTCGATCCCATCGAGTACCCGCTGACCGTGACTAACGAGATGCTGGGCGGCGGGCTGTCGTCGCGGCTGGCGGCGGAGATACGTTCCCGCAAAGGCCTGGCCTACAGCGTGTACAGCTACTTCGCCAAGAAGCCGGACTATGGCTATATAGTGGGCTACTGCGGCACCAAGCCGGAGACCTACTCGCAGGCGCTCTCGGAGATGCTGAAACAGTTCAAGCTGATAAAGTCCGAACCGGCCCCGGCCGAAGAGGTCGACCGCGCCAGGGATTCTATAGTAAATTCCTTCGTATTCAAGTTCCCCACGCCGTTCGAACTGATAACAGAGCGCGCCGCCTACGAATACTACGGCTATGCGCCGGACTACCTGGACAACTACGTAGAGAGTATCGC
Source organism: Elusimicrobia bacterium CG08_land_8_20_14_0_20_59_10 (assembly GCA_002779045.1). Taxonomy (GTDB): domain Bacteria; phylum Elusimicrobiota; class Elusimicrobia; order Elusimicrobiales; family UBA9959; genus UBA9959. Next base: position 2,841 of record PEXO01000199.1, read on the forward strand.
TAAGACCGACCCGGCCGCCGTACTTGAGACGGCGAAAAAGCTCTTCAAGCCGGAGGACGCGATGCTCCTGGTGATAGGCAGCTCGAAGAAATTCGACAAGCCCTTGTCCGACTTCGGCCCGGTGACGGAACTTAAAGAAGAAGATTGACTGGCGACAGCCGATAAAAACAGCCGCCTCCGCAGGCGGCTGTTTTTTGCCCTCCCGGTTATTTACCTGCGGCCAGGCTCGCTTTTATCTCTTCCGGGATCTCTATAAGCTTCAGGTCGCGCCCCACGCAGACCAGGTCGGTCTCCGCTTTGACCACAAGGTCCCCCGACTGGTTAGTAACCTTGTAGGAGAATACTATCCGGAACGGGGTAAACTCCTTCACCGAGGTCTCGATATCCAGCACGTCGCCGTACAGCGCCGGGCGCTTATATTCCGCTTCCTGGCGCCTCACGGCGAACCCCACCCCCCGCTCCAGCAGCTCCTTGATAGTGAAGCCGCGCGTCTCCAGGAACTCCGAGCGGGCCTCTTCGAAGAAATTCAGGTAGTTGGCGTGGTAAACGGCCCCGCTGCAGTCGGTATCGTAGTAATAGATGCGCCGTTTCATGTCATTCTCCTATTATCTTTACCAGCAGGCGTTTGTTGCGCCGGCCGTCGAATTCGCCGTAGAAGACCTGCTCCCAGGGCCCGAAATCCAGCGCCCCTTTTGTGACGGCCACCACCACCTCACGCCCCATCACGGTGCGCTTAAGGTGGGCGTCGCCGTTATCCTCGCCGGTACGGTTATGATCGTAGCTGCTGCGGTCATAAGGCGCCAGCTTCTCCAGCCATTTAAGGAAATCCCTGTGCAGGCCGGATTCGTTGTCGTTTATAAAAACGCTGGCGGTTATATGCATGGCGTTCACCAGGCATAGCCCCTCTTTTATCCCGCTTTTGGCCAGTTCATCCTCCACCTTGCCGGTGATATTGACGATGGCGTACCGTTCGGGAGTGTTTATGGTGAGATAGGCGGTATGTGATTTCATGCCTATATTCTACAAATTTGCCTTCGTTCTCATTGGAAAAACCGGGGAAGAGAAATATTCCGCAGGATTCCCCGTGAAGCGGGCCGAAGATGCCCCTCCGGAACTTCCGTCCGGAACGTTCCGCTCTCCTTCCGGCCGCACAATATAATATAATTCTAAAAACCAGCGGGGGGCCCTGCCGGACCATGGGGTCCGGGACCTTCCCGCAGCGCGGAGAGGCTCATGAACTATTTTAACAGCAGTCTGGACTATATCCTGTTCACCCGCGGGTTCTTCCTGCTGCTGGCGGCCGCGGCGGCTTTCTTCCTGAGGAAGGACAAGCCGGGCTCGCTGGCCTGGCGCTGGCTGGCCATGTCCGCCCTGGCGGGCTGCGCCGCGGAAGCGGCGGGGCTAGCGGCCTACAGCCTCTTCCCCGGAAAGGCGCTCTGGGCCCTGAAGCTGGCCGCCCTGGCGCTTTCCTACGGCCTGCTCACCGAGTTCGGCCGGCGCTCCAGGCATGATATTACCGGCTTCGCCCCCGGCGGCTGGATCTACGCGCCCCTGGCCTTGTTCTCAACCGCCGGGGCTTATTACGGCTTCGGCGGCCTTGAATCCTCCCTGCTGCTGATCGGAGGGGTATTCTCAGGCTGCTATGCCGGCCGTTCGGTGCTGCTCGGCGCAAAAGCGCTGCCGGGGCAGCTGCGCAGGCCGCTCACAGCCCTGGGCTGGCTGCTGGCGGCTTACGCCCTGTTTTCGCTCCCCGCCGTGCCGGTCGGCTGGCTGAACCAGGGCTCCTTCTTCGCGGCGTTCGGCTTCCCCGCGCAGCTGCCCGGCGCCGCGGTCCTGGCGCTGATCGTCGGCGTTATGTGGCATGCGGCTTTCAGCATCTGGTCGTATTCGATCAGCCTGCGCGAAGCGGCGGAGGAGGATTCCGACCTTTCCTTCGGCAGCGCGGTACGCTGGCTGCCGCTGATCACGGTGGAAGCCCTCCTCGCGGTAATACTGGCGGCGGGCTGGTTCGGCGCGGCGGGCCTTGGCCGCGCGGAAAGGACCGCGCTGGTGCGCGAGAGCCGCAATAACGCCTCGATACTTTATTTCCGGATGAACGAGAAACTCTTGGGAATTAGCCAGACGGCCGTTATGCTGGCCGAGTCCCCGGCCGCGCAGCAGGCGCTTGCCGCCGGCTCCGGAAGGCCGCTCAAACAGCTCAACAAAGTACTGGATCGTTTCCAGAAAGTAAATGAAGCCGACGTCTGCTACCTCATGGACGTCAAAGGCAAGGTCATAGCCTCTTCCAACCGCAATGACCCCCTGAGCTTCGTCGGCGACAATTACTCTTTCAGGCCCTATCACCGGGAAGCGATGCGGGGCGGGACCTCCAGGTACTTCGCCCTGGGCAGCACCACACTGCTGCGCGGCTATTATGTCAGCGCGCCGGTGGCGGACTCCTCCGGGCGCGTGTCGGGGGTCGCGGCCATCAAGAAGAACCTGGACTTCCTGGAAGAGGAAATGGAACTTATGCCTTTCGCTTTCTTCGTCAGCCCCGAAGGAGTAGTATTCCTGTCCGGCCGCAAAGAACTGCTGTTCAGCAGCCTCTGGACCGTGAGCCCGGCGGCGCGCTACGAACTGCTGAAATCCAACCAGTTCGGCCCGCTGGACTTCGCCCCGATCTGGAAAGCGCCCCCCATCGATGGCGCCCTCGTAACCCTCGAAGGCGAGACTTTCTACGTGGCCAGGCTGCTTTTCGGTTCCGACGGCTGGTCGCTGCTGACGCTTTCCCGCACCCGCAATATGCTTGTCTCCCGCTTTTACGGTATAGTCATAACCTTCGCGCTGTGCCTGCTCGCCCTGGGGGTTTCGGTGATACTCGCGCAGTACCGCATGAGGCGCGAGGAGGAACTGGAATTGATGCGCGTACGGGAAGAAAGACGCGTGCTGGCCGGCCTGCTGCCGGTCTGCTCCTCCTGCGGCAGGACGCGCGATGACCGGGATTACAAAGCCAGGGTCGAAGCATACATGAAACACCATGCCAGGGTCTCCGCCGCGCACACACTGTGCCCGGACTGCGCGCGAAAAGCGCCGCCTGCGGGGAGCGGGAAGCCCTGAGCGGAGCCCGGCCGAGCGCGGCCGGATTCCGGATTACGCGGCGGCCGCAAATTTGTTATAATAACATCATGGCTTATAAATGCGATATTTGCGGCAAAAAGCCCGTTTCCGGCAATTCCTACAGCCATTCCCACAAGGCTACGAAACGGGTCTTCAAGCCCAATCTCCAGAAACAGAAAGTGCTGATAAACGGCGCCACAAAATCCGTTTATGTCTGCACCGTCTGCATAAAGAGCGGAAAAGCGGTTCGCCCGCTTAAATAAGCTCCGCGCGGCTTTTCCGACAAGGCCCCCCGCCATACAGGGATTCCGGGGGGCTGTGTTTATTTACGGGCAACAAGAATTTAATATTTCCTAAACAAGCCTTTTGTATAATTCCTTAATAACGAAAGGCTGCACCCCCGGGGGCTCTTCCCCGGGCGCCGTTTTATATTTACGATCGGCCGGAGGCTCTAAATGGAGCAGGAACCAAAACTTGACCCGTCGACCATAACCGACGTGGAAACCGCGAAACTCGCGCTGCGCTGGGCGGTGGAGAAGATCCACACCCTGCAGGAGGAGGTCGGCCGCCTGCGCGAGGACACCCGGAACAAAAACAACCTCAACCGCTCCCTGACCGAGCAGGTGGAGCAGAAGACCGAGATCCTCAAGAAATGGCAGGGCACCATCAAGACCTGGGAGGAGAACTGGAAGACCCAGACCGCCATGGAGGCGGACCTGAAAGGCAAACTGCGCGAACAGATCCTCAACGAGGAGGCGGTGAACTGGAAGCAGGCGCGCGCCCAGTTCGAAAAAGAGATAGCCGCCCTGAAAACGGAACTGGGGGAACGCGAAGCCGCCATCGGCGCGATGAAGCTCAACCTCATCGAGGAGCTGAAAAGATCTTCCGAAATGAAGGAAGCCGAGCTCAACAATCTGCTGCAGCGCCACCTGGACAACCTGGCGGTGAAAGAAACCCTCCTGCGCGAGAAGTACGACCACCTGGAACAGGAACTGATACAGACGCAGCGGCTGCGCGCCGAGCAGGAGGAACTGAGCCTGCGCGAGCGCCACGAGGCGAAGCTGCGCGAATCCTCGAAGCTTTTCGAACAGAAAGAGGCCCAGCTGGAAAAGTTCCGCCAGGAACTGGAAAACGAACGTCTTAAAGCCCTTGAGACCATGCAGGCCGACGCCCGCGAGACGCTGGAAGCAGACCGCCGGGCCCTGGCCGAGGAGTTCTCAGAGCGCAAAGCCAGGGCGGCCGCGGAAATGGAAAAAGATTTCACTCAGCGCCTGGCCCGGGCCGAAGAGGAAAAAAAGACCGAAATAGAGGCTTTCAAGACCGCGAGCGCCGGGGAACTGGACGCGCTGCGCGCCCGCTTACGCGATTACATGGCAGAACGGGAGCAGGAGCACGTTGACCTGCGCCTGGAGATGGAGGGCCAGCTGGCGGAGCTTGTAAAGAACCGCGAAGAAGAGACCCGCCGCCGCTACGATAAGGCCCTTGAAGAAGCCCGGGCGCAGTGGGACCGGGCTGCGGCGGAAACCCGCGCGCAGGCCGACGCTGCCGCGCAAAAGGCGGCCGCCAGGCTGGAAGAAGAATACAAGGAAAAAGAAGCGGTATTCAACGCGGCCGGGGAAGAGCGCCTGAAGACCCTGCGCATCGCGCTGGAATCAGAAGTCCGTGCCAGGGAGGAAGCCCTGCGGGCCGGCATCCTGAAAGAGCAGACCGCCTGGACCGCAAGGCAGCAGGCGGCTCTCGAAGAAGCCCGCAAGGCCCTGGAAGAGAACCAGGCCCGCAGGCTGGAAGGCTTCAGGGCGGGGCTGGAAGAGGCCTATCTCCATAAAGAGAAGGCCCTGGAGGACAGGATAACCGCGGTGCAGGTAAAATTGAAAGCGGAATGGCTGGCCAGGGAAGAGGAGTGGCGCCTTGCGAAGGAAAGCGCCCTGCACGAGGAGAAGGAAAAACTCAAGACCGAATTCGAGAATCACCGCTCCCTGCTGCACAAGAAGCTTGCGCAGTTCGAGGACGAGCTGAAACTTAAATACGCGCGCAAAGAAACCGGGCTGGAAGCCGCCGACAGGGCGCAGCTGGCTAAAGAAGCTGAAGAGTTCAAAAAGGAACTGGAAACGGAAAAAGCCAAGCTGGCCGAACAGGCAGCCGCCGCCCGCAAGGAACTGGAGAACAAGGCCCTGGTGATGCAGGCTGAACAAGAGGCAGCGGCAAAGGCCAGAGAGAAGAAACTGCGCAGGTCCGAAGAGGACCTGCGCGAAAAGTACCGGGCCAGGCTCAAGGCGGCCGAGGACGCCTTCGAAGAGAAGTTCGAGGCGGAAAGCAAACGCCTGAGCGCCGAATTCGCGGAAAGGGTCTCCGCCGCCGAGGCGGAAAGGCTGAAGGTCCTGGAATCCAAAGCCGCGCTTGAGAACGGACACGCGGCCAGGATACGCGAAATGGAAGCCGCGAGCGAGGACCGTGTCGTAAGGGAAAGGGCGAAAGTCGGGGACGCATTCAAGAACCGCGAACTGCACCTGCAGGCGCGCGAAGCCGATCTGGAAAAGCTGAAAGCGGGGCTGGAGCAGCAGCACAGCGAATTAAAAGTAAATCTTTACCGTGAACTCCAGGGCAAGGAGCACGAACTATTCGGCAAGCTGGCCGCGGCGAAAGAAGAGATGTACCAGGCGCTCAACGCGCACCGCGAAGTGCTCGACCGAGAATACGATGAACGCATCAACGGGCTGCACGAAAAGGAGAGCGCCCTCGGCGCGCGCTTCGAAGGCAAGCTCAAAACCGCGCTGGAAGGCATGAAACAAGGCCAGCAGGACGAGACGGAAAAGATGATGCTGGAATTTGAAGGCCGGAAGGCGGAGCTGGAAAACAGAATGCGCAACCGCGAGCAGGCGCTGAACGCCTCCCTGGCCGAAAGGCAGAGCCGCCTGGAAACGGAATTCATGACCCGGGAAAAGGCCGCCATAGCGGCGCAGGACAAGGCTTTTGAGAAGCGCCGCCAGGACCTGGAGAACGCGCTGGCTAAAAAAGAACGGGAACTCGACAGGAAATACCAGGAGTTCGTGGAGAAATTCTCCGCCGAACTGCACAGGGAACGCTCGGCCTGGGAGACGAAGAAGATGGAGATCCTCAACAACGAACGCCAGGCGCTCAGGGCCGATTTTGAGAAAAAGGAAGCGCTGATCGCCCAGAAACTGGACGAAGAACTGGCCAAACACCGCGCCGACCGCGTGCGCCGAGAGGAAGAGTTCTCGGTCCGCAAGGACGAGCTTGAAAAGAACTATTACGCGGAGCTGGAGCGCAGCCGCGCAGCCCTGGACAAGCTGCGCACGGAGCTGGAGCAGAAAACGGCCGCGCAGTTCCGGGAACTGGAAGAGGAAAAGAACAGGCTGGCCGCGCTGCGCTCGGAGAAGGATAAATAGGCTATGGCCGGATTCGGCAGGGATTTCGGGGACCTCATTGGCGAGTCCGAGCTGGATTCGGCCAAGATGGTGCTGCGCCTGACCTCCGAACTCAGGGAGAAGGACCTGGAACTGGCGTCGATGCGCTCGCGCAGCTTCGAGGAAATACAGCGCAACAATAAGGCAAAAGAGGAGGAATATGAAGCGCTGATGCGCGCCCAGGACGAACGCATCAAGAAGCGCGAGCAGGAACTGGCCCGCATGCTGGTGGAAAAGGAAGCGGAGCTGTGGCATAAATACCAGGTCATGCTCGACGATGCCGTAAACCGGCAGCGCTCGGAATTCGAGACGGAAAGAGCTCAACTTACCGCGGAGACGGAAAGCCATAAATCCGAGCTGGCGGCCCAGAAAAAAGGGCTCCGCTCCGAGATGGAAGAGGTTTTCGGGAAATGGCAGGAGGAACGGGAAGCGGACTTCAGATTGGAACGCGAAGCCTTCGCGGAAAAGCTCAGGGCCGCGCACGAGGCCGCGCAGAAGGACACGCTGGAGCGCATACGGCAGACCGAAGCCCTGTGGAGCGAGAAGCTCAGCCAGCAGAAAACAGATTTCAAGAACCGTTCGGAGCTTGCCGCCGAAGAGATACGCGCCCAGATGCGCCGGGAACAAATAGAAGAGCTTAAGACGCTCAACGACCGGCTCAGCGCGGAGTCCTCCGGCCGCGAGCAGGAGCAGTACGCGCATTACACGGCCTGGCTGGAGGAGAACAAGAAGATAATTGATGATAAAGCCGCGCGCCGCCTGGAGATGGCGGAAACGGAATTCCGCGAGCGCACGGCCAGGCTGGAAGAAAGCCTGGCCAAGGCCGGCCAGGACCTGGCGGCGCGAGAAACCGCCTGGGAGGGTAAATATTCCGAGCTGAAGACCATTTACGCGCAGAAAGAGGCCGCCGTGGACGCGTCCGCGCGGGACCTGCAGGCGCAGCAACTGGCGCAGGAACGGGAAACCGCGGAAAAACGGGAAGCGCTCTCCCGGGAGGCACAGGCCGAAGCCCTGCGCCGGAAAGAAGAACAGCGTAAAAAGGAAGCGGCCCTGGAGGCGGCTTTTTCCGCCCGCTGCGCGGAGATGGAAGCCGAAGCCGCCAGGCGCGCAAAAACGCTGGAAGAACGGGAAGCCCGCTCCGCCGCGGAGCGCACGGAACTGGCGGCGCTGCGCTCGCAGATAGGCGAACTGCTGGCCGCCAAAGAAAAAGAACTTGAGCGGACCTTCGAAGAACGCTACGCACTTTTCCGGCAATCCCTGGAAGAGTCCCTGAAAATAAAGGAAACCAGCCTTGCAAAGCGGCAGGAGGACCTGGAGCGCCAGTACTCGGCGCTGGCCGAGCAGAAGGATGCGGCCCTGGCCCGCGTGAACGCGCTCCTGGCCGAGAATTCGCGCCTTAAGGACGCGCTGGTCTCGCGCGATTCGCAGGCCCGGGCGGTGATAGAAACGGAACGCGGCGCGCTGGAGGTTGAGCGCAAGCGCGTAGAGGATGAATACAGGGAAAAGTCAGAAAGGCTTAAGGAAGAGATAAACTCCCGCGAACAGGCCCTGCGCGCGGCCTACGACGAGAAGCTGCGGGCGGGAGAGGAGCGCCTGTCCGCACAGGTAAAAATAAAAGAAGCCGCGCTGGAGGACGAACGCAAATCCCTCAACCGCCACGCGGCCGAGCTGGAGGCGGGCTTCCTGGAGGCGCTCAAGACCCGGGAAGCCGAAGTTACCGAAAATTTCCGCAGGAACGCCGAGCTGATGCGCGCGCAGGCCGAGGCGGCGCGCCAGGCCTGGAAAGAGGAAAAAGACGCGCTGGCCGAGCAGGCGGAAAAAGAGGCGCAGAAAATAAGCGCGATGGAGCTGGAAGCCGCCGCCAGGCGCGAAGCGGAACTTAAGACTTTTTACGAGAACAGGGAAGCGGAAGCCCAGGCAAGGACCGCCCAGAAGCTGCAGGCGGAACAGCGGCGCCTTTCCGAGAATTTCGCGGTAAAAGAACGCGACCTGCAGAACCGGATAACGGAGCTGGAGGAAAAGCTCACAAGAACGGACGACGGGACCCTGGCCGCGCAGGGAGAGACCTCCGCGCTCAGGGAAGAGATCGAGCGCCTGGCGCGCGCCCTCGAGGAAAGCGCCGGCGAGAAACAGAAGCTTATACAGGAAAACCTCACGAAATCCCGCGACCTGCGCCAGACGCTGGAAAAGGAATTCCTGGACAAGCTCAGGGAAGTGGAGCAGAACTACCTGTCGCAGCTCTCCGAGCTGGCCAGACGCTCCGACCAGAACTCAAAGAAGGAACGCGAGGAATATTTCGCGAAGATGCAGTTCATGAACAACGACTTCAACACGCGGCTGTCCGCCCAGGCCGGGGATATGGAAGCGGCTTACATGGAGCGTGAACGCAAGCTCGCGGCCTCCATGGAAGAAGCCTACAAGATGAAGGGCAAGGCCCTCGTCGCGCGGCAGGAGCAGTTGGAAAGCAGCTACCAGGCCATGCTGTCGGAAAAGGCCGCGCAGATAGACATGGACAGGACGCTGGCCGATAATGTGTCGCGCATGAAGAACGAACTGGAGAACAAGAACCGCGAGATGAACGAGACCATCGCCTCCTACAATACCAGCCTGGAAGAGATAGAGAAGAAATTACGCGCGGACTACGAGACCCGCAAGAAGGACCTGGAGGACGGCCATCGCATGCGCGCCTCGCAGCTGGAAACGGAACGCACCAAGCTCAAGAGCCTGCTGGAGCAGGAGCAGCGGCTGGTCTCCGATCTTCAGAAGCGCGAAACCGCGCTGCAGGACGGCTACGCCGCGCGCGAGAACGACCTGGCCCGCCGCTTCAAAGAAGCCCGCGAGCGCCTGGAAAAGGACTACCAGGAGCGCACGCAGGACCTCAACAAAAAGAGCGGGAAATAACCCCTTCCGCCGCCTCTGCGTAACTATGCGCGGATAATTTATTATAATAACTGCATGTCAATACTCCTCGTGCCCAAGGAAGTGTTCCTCACAAAAGGCCTCGGCCGCCACACGGAAAAACTGGCGAGCTTCGAGGAAGCTCTCCGGGATGCCAAGATAGCCAAATACAATCTTGTGCACGTCTCCAGCATCTTCCCCCCCTACTGCAAGGTCATACCCCGGCAGAAGGGGCTGGAGAAACTGAAGACCGGCCAGATACTGCACTGCGTGCTCAGCCGCAACAGCATCAACGAGAACCATCGGCTGATAGCCGCCTCCGTAGGCCTGGCCGTACCCAAGGACCGCTCCCATTACGGCTATATTTCCGAGCATCACACCTTCGGCGAGACCGACGAGAAGACCGGCGATTACGCCGAAGACCTGGCCGCGATGATGTTATCCACCATACAGGGCGTGGAATTCGGCAGCGAGACCACCTGGGACCAGAAGGAAGAGATCTGGAAGCTCAGCGGCAAGATAGTGCGCGCCGCCAATATAACACAATCCGCCATAGGCAGCGAAGGCATCTGGACCACCACCGTGGCCGCCGCCGTTTTCGTGTTTTGACGGGCCTCCTGCGCCCCTACCATCCGGGCCCGGCGACGGGCCCGGGTTTTTGATAAAGCACTATGACCTTTAAACCGGCAAGAACACAGTTCGTGGAGCGCGGACGGACCGCGCTGAAAGACGCGGCCTTCGTGGTTGTTCCCGTCCCCTACGAAAAGACCACCTCCTATGGCCGGGGCACGCGGCGCGGCCCTGCGGCCGTGCTAGCCGCCTCCCTTCAGCTGGAACTGTGGGACGAGGAGACCAGAGCGGAGACCTGGAAGAAGGGCATCTTTACCACCGGGCCGGTGAACTGCTCCCTGCCAGAAAAGAAATTTTTCCCGCGGCTGGAAAGCACGGTGGAAGACCTGCTTACCGCCACCAAAGCCCTGCCCTTCTTTATAGGCGGGGAGCATAGCATTACCCAGGCGCTGCTGCCGCCGTTCCTAAGGCGGCACAAGAACCTCTCCATCCTGCACTTCGACGCGCACGCGGACCTGCGGCCCTCCTACCTGGGCTCCGCGCATAGTCATGCCTGCGCGCTCCACCCCGCCTCGCGCACCAACCGGGTGGTGCAGATAGGCATCCGCAGCGTAAGCCACGACGAAAAGCACTTCCTCAACGCCGGGAATGTCCGGACCCACCTGATGCACGAGGACCGGGACCCGGCTAAACTGGAGCGCGATATACTGCGCGAGCTTACCGGTACCGTCTACCTGACCATAGACGCAGACGGCTTCGACCCTTCGGTAATGCCCGGCACCGGCACCCCGCAGCCGGGCGGCTTCCTGTGGTACGAGGCCCTAAAGCTGTTCAAGGCCGTCTGCTCGGAAAAAAAGGTGGTAGGCGTGGACCTGGTGGAAGTATCCCCCCTGAAAGGCTCCCCCATCACCGAGTTCAACGCCGCCAAGCTCCTCTACCGCCTGATGGGCTACCTTGTATAAAGCAGTAACCGGTAGCCGGTAACCGGTAGCCGGTTAGCAGAGGTCCGACAATTTGCGCCAGCTGGGCGGCATATTTTCGGTAAGTTCTATGTTCTTGAACTTGCCGGAGGACATGGGGCCGAGTTTTTTGGCTTCGGCCACCATGTTCTTTATCCCGGTATCCAGGTCCATGGTCTTTTCCGCGCCAAAGACGCGCTGGAACTTCTCATGGCTGGAGAAGGCGTGCACCACTTCGTTGCGCGCCGGCAGGTGCTTTATGACGGCCTTCACGCCCATGGCCGCCGCTATCCGCTGCGCCAGCTCCAGCACGGTATACGCCTTGTCCGCGCCTATATTAAAGACCTCGTTGCGGGCCTTTTTAATATCCACCGCTTTGGCGATATGCGGCGCCACGTCGGAGATATAGCTGAAAGCCCGGGTCTGCAGCCCGTCGCCGAACACCGGCATGGGCTCGCCCTTCATGATATTGTTCACGAAGATCCCCAGCACGTTCCTGTACGGGTCGCCGTGGTTCTGCCGCTCGCCGTAAACATTATGCGGCCGGAACACGGTATAGTTCAGGCCGAACATCTCCTGCGCGGCCTTCAAATCCAGCTCCACCGCGTACTTGGACACGCCGTAGGGGTCCTTGGGCTGCGGCGCCTGGTCTTCCGTCATCGGCACCTGGTTGGCGCCGTAAACGGCTATGCTCGAAGTAAAAACAAAATGCTCCGCCTTGTGCCTTACCGCGCGGTTTATCAGGTTTATCGAACCGAGAAGATTGTTCTCGTAGTTGAATTTCCGGATGAAATGGCTCAGCCCCTCCGCCGCGTAGGCGGCCAGGTGGTAGACATAATTGAACTTGTATTTCCCGAAGAGCTCGTCCAGTATCTTCTCGTCGGTAACGGAACCCTTCACGAAGACATGCCCGTCCCCCACGTTCGCCCGGAAGCCGCCGCTCAGGTCGTCGAGCACCACCGTCCTATGGCCCATTTTAAGCAGCGAGTCCGCCACATGCGAACCGATGAAACCGGCCCCGCCGGTTATAAGGCTTGTTTTTTGTTCACCCATGATGGACCCTCACTTTTGCCCGCCCTCGAACAGCTCGAAGCGCGCCAGGCCGGCCTGGTGCAGTTTGAATTTGACTATAGTAAGAACTATCCCCAGGCCGTAGCGCACGGCCTTGCCGAAGGGCATCTGCGAATTCTCGTCGCGGTAGCGGGTCTGGTGCGCCACCTCGGCGATGCGGAACTTCCGCATAGCGGCCTGCAGGATTATATCGGTGTCGAAGTCGAACTTCTCGGAGAACCGCGCGAAAGGAACGGACTCCAGCACTTTCCGCGAATAGGACCTGAACCCGTTATGATAATCGGTCAGGTCGGTGCCGAAAGAGAGGTTCTCAAGCCTGGTAAGGAACCTGTTGGGGATATACTTCCACA
>PEXO01000319.1 GCA_002779045.1 Elusimicrobia bacterium CG08_land_8_20_14_0_20_59_10
GGACGTGCTGGGAAAGGTCTATGCAGGGGGCATAATCGAGACCGGGGATGCTTCGCTGGACCATTCCGTGCTCTGGGCCAGGGCCATACTGGCTACCAGCCGGCATTATCTCGACGACAAGATAGTCCCCATGCCGTGCCCGGCCGAGTACAACTTCTTTTTCACCCATGACACTCTTGTCACCGACCTGGCGGCGGTGAATTTCGACGCCGCCCGGGTGAAAAGGGACCTGGAATATATAGCGGTGCACGCAAGCTCCGATAATGTCATACCTCATGCCTATTACTGGAAGGATACCCGCTATGTCACGGAATTTGCCGGCACGGACAACTGGAACCATTTCTGGTTCGTTATAACCGCCGCCTCCTATCTCAGGCATACGCAGGACCTGGAAACCGTCAAAAAGCTCTATCCCCGGCTGGCCAAAAGCGTAAAACAGATGCTGGCGAACAGGAAAGACGACGGCCTTATCTGGGCCTATCGCCCGGACTGGTGGGATATAGGCAGCAGTTTCGGGCCGCGGTCCTATATGACGATCCTGGCCGTGCGCGCTCTCAGGGAATTCGCTTTTCTCTCGTCCGCCCTGGGCGGAGGCGCGGAGGAGCTTGCGGGTTATGAAGCCCAGGCCCAAAATCGGCCAGCCAAATGCTTCAGTTATTTCGTTACGCTTCCTTAAGGCGTTCCCGGGGCATGAGACCCGGACGGAAATAGTCTCCCCGCTAAAGCCGCAAGCGGTGCTGGTTAACGGCAAGGCTATGGAGGGCTGGAAACAGCGGCAGGCCGGCGGCGTATACCTGATAGAAGTCCCTTTTACCCACCGAACGCAAAACGACACGGTCACAGTTCTGTTTTAATATCAATCCTGTTGCGGGGCTTTCCCATTATTGCCCCCATTCAACGCGGCGGAGAGAGACTCCCCGCGGTTCCTTATTGATAATTCCGGTAAAAGTAGTGCAGTGCCATGATCCCGGCGCCTACCAGTACAATGTAAAGCGTCTTTGTTATGACATAGGGGAAAGCCATAAGGGCTATGCCCGTGCCAAGGGTCAGGAAATCCTTCTCCCGCCATCCGGCCCTGAAATACAAATATCCCGCCAGCGAGAAAAGCAGGCCGGCAAAGAGGCCCGAGGCGGAAAGCCCGAGAAAGCCGCCGCCGGAACTTTTGGAGGCCATCTGTAGAAGGGCGTTCTGCGCTGCAGGGTCCATAGTTTGATTCTATCAAATCCTCAATGGAAGAAAAGGGCGCGGGGGGTTGCAAATATAGCGCTAAAGTATTTTAATATCTTCGTAAGGATTTAGCGACAGGAGAACGCTACATGGAAAAACCCGTTAAAAAACCCCAGTGCCCCAACTTTTCTTCCGGCCCCTGCGCCAAAAGGCCCGGCTGGACCGTGGACGCGCTTAAGAACGCCCTGGTCGGACGTTCCCACCGCTCCAAAGAAGGCAAAGCCCGCCTGCAGGAAGTTTCAGACCGCATGAAGAAGATGCTCGATCTGCCCGCCGATTACCGCATAGGCGTGGTGGCCGGTTCCGATACCGGCGCGGTTGAAGCCGCCATGTGGACCCTGCTCGGCCCCCGTCCCGTGGACATCTTCGGCTGGGAGTCCTTCGGCAAAGGCTGGATCACCGACGCCGTGAAGTTCCTCAAGCTAAAGAACGTCAACGAGTACAAGGCCGACTACGGCAAACTCCCCGATCTAAGCAAGGCCAATTTTGCTAACGACGTGATCTTCCCCTTCAACGGCACGACTTCCGGGGTCAGGGTTCCCGACTTGAACTGGATCCCCGACAGCCGCGAGGGCCTCGCCATCTGCGACGCCACCTCGGGCGTGTTCGCGATGGAGATAGACTTTAAGAAGCTCGACGTGGCAACCTTCTCCTGGCAGAAAGTGCTGGGCGGCGAGGCCGCGCACGGCGTCATCATACTATCACCCCGCGCGGTCAAGCGCATGGAGGAGAATGAACCCATGGTAAGCTGGCCCCTGCCCAAGCTTTTTCGTCTTGCCACCGAGGGCAAACTGAAACCCGGCGAGCTTGAATACAGCACCGTCAATACCCCGTCCCTGCTGTGCGTTGAGGACGCCATTGACGCGCTCAAGTGGGCCGAGACCGTCGGAGGCCTGACCGGGCTGGTGAAGCGGTCCACGGCCAACCTGGCTGCTTTCGAGCGCTGGGTGGAAAAGTCCGACTGGATAGCTTTCCTGGCAGAGTCGAAGGAGATACGCTCCAACACCTCCGTCTGCTTCAGGATAAAGGCCGACTGGTTCCAGAAGCTGCCCGACGAGGAGAAGGCCAAGGCCGCCAAGAAGCTGACCTCTGTTCTGGACAAGGAGGGCGTGGCCAAGGATATCAATTCCTACGGCAAAGCCCCGGCCGGCATCCGCGTGTGGTGCGGCGCCACCGTTGAGACGTCCGATATAGAAGCGCTTACGCCGTGGCTCGACTGGGCCTACGAGCAGGTCGCTGGAGAATACTCAAAGGAGACGGTAAAATGAGCAAAGTTCTAATAGCCGACAAGGCGGACCCCCTTTGCGAAAAAACGCTGAAGGACAGGGGGCTCGAGGCCATAGTTAAGACCGGCATGAAGCCCGAGGAGTTGAAAGCCTGCGCGCACGAGTTCGACGCGATAATTGTGCGCTCCGCCACCAAGCTGACCCGCGAGATAATAGAGGCCGCAAAGAACCTCAAGGCCGTGGCCCGCGCCGGTTCCGGCGTGGACAATATCGACATCGCGGCCGCCAGCGCGAAGAAGATACTGGTTATGAACACTCCGTTCGGCAACACCGTTTCCACCGGAGAGCACGCTATAGCCATGATGATGGCCCTGGCGCGCCATATTCCCCAGGCCAACGCGTCCACGCACGCCGGCAAGTGGGAGAAGAAGAAATTCGAAGGGGTGGAGATAACCGGCAAGACGCTGGGCGTGGTGGGTTGCGGCAATATAGGCGCCGTGGTGGCCGACCGCGCACGCGGGCTCAAGATGAACGTTATTGTGTTCGACCCCGTAATGAACGCCGAGCGCGCCCGGGAGTTGGGCGTGAAGATGGTCACCCTGGACGAACTGTACGCAAAGGCCGACTTCATAACCTTCCATGTCACCATCAACCCCAATACCAAAGGGATGCTGAACAAGGACGCGATAGCCAGGATGAAGAAAGGCGTGCGCATAATCAACTGCGCCCGCGGCGCCATCATGGTCGAGGCCGACTTAAAGGCGGCTATAGAAAGCGGTCAGATTGAGGGTCTGGCCTGCGATGTCTATGCCGAGGAGCCCGCAGTCAACCATGTGTTCTTCGGGATGGAGAAAGTGATCTGCACACCGCACATCGCGGCCTCTACCAAGGACGCTCAGGTGACCGTGGCCAGGCAGGCCGCCGAGCAGATAGCGGATTTTCTGCTGACAGGCAAGCGTACCCACGCCGTGAACGGAGATAAGATATAAGAGAGATGCTTGAAGGCCGGGATGCTGGAATGCGGGGAGGCCGTAAGGCTTTCCTTCATGGCTTCCCGGCCTTCTGACTTTTAGCCTTACAGAGAGGTACTACGAATGGCAAAACTACCGTTATTCACACCCATCTGCGGCATACGCCCCGCCGCGGGTAAGGCGCAGGAGATAATCGCCCCGCCTTACGACGTGCTCAACTCCGAAGAGGCCCGCGAGCTGGCCAAGGGGAAGCCTCACAGCTTCCTGCACGTTTCCAAGGCGGAGATCGACCTGCCGCCCGGTACCGACGTGCACGACGAGAGCGTCTATAAAAAAGCCGCCGGGAACTTTCAAAAGATGCTCGACCAGGGCCTGCTCGTCCGCGAGAAGAAGCCCTGCTTCTACGTTTACCGTCTGCAGATGGACGCCCATATACAGACCGGCCTTATAGTGGGCGCCTGCGTGGACGACTATGACGCCAGCCGCATTTTAAAGCATGAGTTCACCCGCCCCGTAAAAGAGGACGACCGCGTCAACCAGATAAAGTATGTGAAGGCCCAGACCGGCCCGGGCATTATCGCCTACAAGCAGATCCCGGAAATTGACGCCGTGATAAAGAAGACCGTAAAGAACGCTCCGGAGTTCTCCGCAACGGGCCAGGGCGGCGTGATACATACGCTGTGGCTGATCTCGGACTACGGCGATATAAAGACCATCTCCGACGCTTCCGAGAAGCAGAAAGCCGTCTACATAGCCGACGGGCACCACCGCAGCGCCGCCGCCAGCCGCGTAAAAAAAATGATGATGGCCGAGCGCGGCGCGGCCCATACCGGGACCGAGCCCTATAATGTCTACCTGGCCGCGGCTTTCCCCGTGGACGAGATGAGGATCTGGGACTATAACCGCGTAGTAAAG
>PEXO01000058.1 GCA_002779045.1 Elusimicrobia bacterium CG08_land_8_20_14_0_20_59_10
CAGCCCGCCCAGCTTCCTGTCGAAGCCCTGCCTTAAGGCGATGAACGGCAGCGGCTCATTGTTGTGGTAGCCGTAATCCTCGCGGTGCAGCATGCCGTGGTCGGCCGTAATAATAAGCAGGTCCCCCTTCTCAAGCCCGCCCGTCAAGAGCGGCAGCGTACGGTCTATCTCCTCCAGGGACTTCACCGTCCCTTCCACGTCGCGGGAATGGCCGTAAACACTATCGGTGTCCACCAGGTTGGTGAAGATAAAAGTGCCTTTCGGACGGTACACCGTATGCGCCGCCAGCAGGGCGTTCACCGTGCCCTGTATACCGAACGGGTTGGTATCCTTTTTCTTCGCGTGCACGAAGCGCAGCCCCAGCTCCGGGTCCAGGAACACTTCGTGGTTAAGCTTTATCCTGGCGCGGTAAGCAGTATTCACCAGGTCGCTGGTCTTGCCCACGGCCACCGTCCACACGGCATGCTCGTTAAGCACGTCCACCAGCGTCTTCTGCCCGATAGGCAGCACGGAATCGTGCCGGTTGGAGGTGCGGATCACCTCCCCCTGCGCGTTCCTGATATAGGACCGCGCTATCGCGCGCGTTATGGGAATGCCCATCTCCATGGCCAGCGCGAAAGCCGTATCCGCTATCTTATGCTGTTCGGGCACGGGGATGACCGCCTCGTTCATGGCCAGCTGTATCAGCGGATCGCATTTGCTGGCATAGGCTATCGGCATGCCCGTGCGCTCATGCTCGGCGGCGTTCAGCTCGATGGCCTCCATGCCGCCGGCCATTTTATTATAGAAGGTCCCGCGGCCTATGCGCCTGGCCAGCTCGGCCAGGTACTTTTTGCCGAACCCGTCGTTAAAAAGGCTGTAGGTGCGGTTGTCTATAACGCCCATCATCTCGCGGTGGCCCACAAGGCTGTCGGCGGTGGCCGACACCTGGCTTACCCGCGCGGCATAGGCTTTTTGCGACGAGGCCGGTGAAAAGCGCTTCTTGAACCCGGGCAGCACTATCTCGCCCAGGCCCAGCTTTGAAAGATTGGGCAGTTTCACTTTGCCGGGATAGCTGCCCAGCAGGTATTCCAAAGTGGACAAGCCCACCGCGTCTATTACCAGCAGCAGCGCCACGGGACTTTTTTTCATAGCTTCCTCCTCCTCTCACCACAGGCCGGGAACCAGCCGGTACCGCACCTTCGCCGAATACTCAGGATAACCCGCAAGGTTAGTGTACAGGAACCTGTCCTCAAAAACCGTTCGCGCGATTATAGCCAGCGCCGCGAAGGCGGCCGGGACAAAGCCCGCCGCCGACCCCAGCGCCGCCGGCATACAAAGGTAGAACAGCGCGAAAGCCAGGTACAGCGGGTGGCGCACAAAAGCGTAAGACCCGGTGCTGACGGCCGTCTGCCCCGGCTGCAGCAGCACCGCCTTCAGCGCGAAGCTGTTGTTCAAAAGCGTCCACGAAGCAAGCCAATAGGCCATTGCCAGCACCGCGAAAGCGGCCGCCCGGACCGCCAGCCAGGCGGCGCCGCCCGGCCAGTCCGCGCGCAGGCCGCAGACAGCCACGGTGAGCATGAACAGCAGCGGGCTGGCCAGCGCAAAAACCTTGTCCGCCGGCTCTTTTACGCCGGGCGCCTGGCTCAGCCGCTTAAGCAGCAGGGCCGGGTCCCGCCGGTAAAGAACATAGGCGTTAACATAGGACCACGCCGCGTACATTCCCCAGTAAAGCCAGCCCGCCGGCCAGCGCAGGGTGCGCCTGAACAGGAACAGCGCCAAAGCAAAAAGCAGGGCTTTTACTGTAAGGTTTATTATCACCGGCAGCGCCGGATAAGAGCGCGCGCCGATGGGGTTGTCTTCAGTCACCTTCCCTCCTGCCGTCCCGGGTCCGCGCGGGTTCGGCGCCGGCACCCGAAATTCAGGCCGCCTTCGGCGGCAACTTTTCCAGACTCGCCGCAGAGACGCGGAGTACGCAGAGAACCGGAATATAAAACAATAAACATTCTTCCTCTGCACCTGTTAACTACAGTTGAATTGGCCGTCTGAAGGGCATAGCCCCCGATACGGCACTGCCACAGGCTTGTGTCGCTTCGCTCCACCCTGTGGTGAACTTTGAAGTTCCTGTTTTAAATTATATTATATTCGTAACTCAGGTCTCCGGTCAGCTTACCATTCCCGCAATTTGTAAGCGGGAATCAACCAACTCTTCTCCCGGCCTCTTTATCTTTAATCTTATGGATCCCCGATAACACGCCTCGGGGATGACAGAGCAGACCCGGGTAGTTACTTATATTCTATACTATTGCACTACAACAGCGCGGGGGCCGCTACATGAAAAAAACATTCCTTATACTGCTGGTCCTTTCCACCCGGCTTTACGCCGGAACGGTCCAGCACGACATTAAAGCCCGGCTAAACCCCGCGCGGAATTCCCTCGCCGTTACCGACACGGTAACCTTCGACAGCCCCGCCGGGGAATTCGTGTTCTCCCTGCACCCCGGCCTGAACCCCGCCGTAAAAGACCCGGGCGCGGTACTTAAGCTGCTGGCGCCGCGGGCCGCGGCCCCCTACGGCATAAATTTCTCGTCGGAAACCCTGCGGCCGGACACCTACCGCCTTACTCCGTCAAAACCCGCCCGCAGTTTCACGCTGGAATATTCCGGCGTGATAAACCACCCCCTGGGAGAGCAGGCCGAGCAATACGCGCGCAGCTTCTCCGAAACCCCGGGGCTCATCTCGGAAAAAGGCTGCTACCTTTCCGGCGCCTCCGGCTGGTATCCGCTCTTCAGTAACTCACTGGTCACTTACCGCCTTTACACCTCGCTGCCCGCGCCTTATGCCGCGGTGGCAGGCGGGGCGCGCGCGGAGCATGCCGCTTCCGGCGCCGATACGGTCGCCGTGTGGCAGACCAAAGAACCCCAGGACGAAATAACCCTGGTCTGCGGCAAGTACCGCGAATATTCACGCCGCGGGACGCGGGCGGAGCTTTATGCCTTCCTGCTGACTCCCGACAAAGACCTGGCGCGGAAATATCTTGAGGCCGCCGATAAATACACCGCTTTCTATTCCGACCTGCTCGGCCCCTACCCTTACCCCAAGTTCGCGCTGGTGGAAAATTTCTGGGAAACCGGCTATGGCATGCCCTCCTTCACCCTGCTGGGCCCCTCAGTGATCCGCCTGCCCTTCATCATCAACACCTCCTACCCGCACGAGATACTGCACAACTGGTGGGGCAACGGCGTATTCGTGGACTACAAGAACGGCAACTGGTGCGAAGGGCTCACCGTCTACCTGGCCGACTACCTTATAGCCGAGAACCGCGGCAAGGGCTCCGGCTACCGCGCCGCCGCGCTGCGTAAATACGCCGCCTATGCAGGCGAAGAAAAGGATTTCCCGCTGACGGAGTTCCGCTCGCGCCGCTCTTCGGCCTCCGAGGCCGTGGGCTACGGCAAGGCCATGCTGTTCTTCCATATGCTGCGCAACAGGCTCGGCGACAAGAAGTTCCTGGCCGGGCTGAGGAAATTTTACGCGGACAACCGCTTCCGCGCGGCCGGCTACGGCGACCTCCGCGCTGCCTTTGAAACACTGACCGGCCCCGGCAGCCTCGCCGCTTTTTTCGCCCAATGGCTGGACCGCACGGGGGCGCCGGAGCTGGCCCTTAAAGAACTGCGCATTGAATGGTCCGCTCTGGAAGAGACCCTGGTATTCACGCTGGCGCAGACGCAGGAAGGCCCGCCCTATGCCCTGGAAGTACCGGTGCTTATCTACCTTGAAGGGATAAAGGAACCCAGGCGCAAGCTGCTTGCGCTTTCAACAAAAGAAGAGACCTTCCACTATCCCCTCCCGGCCAGGATACTGCGCCTTGAGGTGGACCCGTATTTCGACCTGTTCCGCAGGCTGGGCCCGCTGGAGGCTCCCCCGGCGCTGGCCTCCCTGCTGGGCGCGAAGAAACCGGCGATAATACTTCCGCCCGGTCCCCAAAAACCAGCCTGGGCCGCCTTCGCCGCGGCCTGGAACAAAGAAAAAGAGACCGCGCCGCTAGTAACCGAAAGCTCCGCCCCCCCCGCCGGCCCGTACTGGGCAATGGGCGCGGATAATCCCCTGTCTCCGAAAATAGAGGGTCAGCTTGAAACCTATGGTGCGCGCTTCACCACTTCTGCGGTCACCCTGGAAGGCAGGGAATTTTCGCGCGCCGGCCACACCTTCGTCTTCGCGGCCCGCGCCCCGGAAAACCCGGCTTTCTGCGCCGGGCTGATAGTTTCCGGCTCCACCGCGGCGCTGTCGCGGCTGGCCGT